>NZ_JASCPO010000272.1:0-6924 GCF_029960145.1 Pseudomonas sp. PS01299
TCGTGTCAGTCAACATTTATGTTTCTGATACACCGCTTTCGCGAGCAAGCCCGCTCCCACAGAGGATTGGCGGGTTTAGAGGACCATCGCGGCCACCCAACCGAACGCCAGCAGCGGCAGGTTGTAGTGCAGGAAGGTCGGGACCACGGTGTCCCAGATGTGGTGATGCTGGCCATCGACATTCAGACCGGAGGTCGGGCCCAGCGTCGAGTCCGAGGCCGGCGAGCCGGTGTCGCCCAGCGCCCCGGCGGTGCCGACGATGCACACGATGGCCATCGGGCTGAAGCCCAGCTGCACGCACAGCGGCACGAAAATCGCCGCCAGAATCGGCACCGTGGAGAACGACGAGCCGATACCGATGGTCACCATCAGGCCCACCAGCAGCATCAACAGCGCGCCGATCGCCTGACTGTGATCGATCCACGCCGCCGCGCTTTCGACCAGCGAGCGCACTTCGCCGGTGGCCTTGAGCACTTCGGCGAAACCCGAGGCGGAGATCATGATGAAGCCGATCATCGCCATCATCTTCATGCCTTCGGTGAACAGGTCGTCAGTCTCACGCCATTTGACGATGCCCGACGCCGAGAAGATCAGGAACCCGGCCAGTGCGCCGATAATCATCGAGTCCAGCAGCAACTGAATGATGAACGCGGCGGCAATCGCCAGACCGGCTATGGCGATGGTCTTCGGGTTGTACGCCACGCTGACTTGCTCGACTTGTTCGATCTTCTGCAGATCGTAAACGCGCTTCTTGCGATAGCTGAAAAACACCGCCAGCAACAGGCCGAAGACCATGCCCAGCGCCGGAATCGCCATGGCGTGCATGACGTTGATCTGGCTGATATCGACCCCGGCCTTGCTGACGTTGGCCAGCAGGATCTGGTTGAGGAAAATGTTGCCGAACCCCACCGGGAACACCATGTACGGGGTGATCAGGCCGAAGGTCATGACGCAGGCGATCAACCGGCGATCCAGCTGCAACTTGGTCAGCACATATAACAGTGGCGGCACCAGCAGCGGAATGAACGCAATGTGGATCGGCAGGATGTTCTGCGAGGCAATCGCCACCACCCACAGCAGACCGATCAGCAGCCACTTGACGCTGCCGCCGCCGGTCGAATGCTGGCGGTCAACCATCGCCAGGGCCTTGTCGGCCAGCGCATGGGCCAGGCCGGACTTGGCAATCGCCACGGCGAAAGCGCCGAGCAATGCGTAGGACAACGCCACCGTCGCCCCGCCACCCAGGCCGCTGTTGAACGCCTTGAGCGTGGCGTCGATGCCCAGACCACCGGTCAGGCCACCAACCAGCGCACCGACGATCAGGGCGATCACCACGTGCACACGGGACAGGCTGAGGATCAGCATGACGCCGACCGCAGCAATCACTGCATTCATTTCACTACCTCAAAAACACTGCGATGAAATCATCACCGCCAGACAGGATGAGTCCGCCAACGGTTAACCGGCGGATTTGCAAAGAGGGTCTTATTAGAAGGGCGCGCACTGTGCCGCAGAGTGGCGGCGGTGTCAAAGCGAGCGGCTGAACTGAAATGTAACGGGCAATGGAGAACCCTGCGGTAAGGAGATCAATGTAACGGGCAATGGAGAACCGTGTGGCGAGGGGATTTATCCCCGATCGGCTGCGCAGCAGTCGCCAAACCTGACTATGCAATTTCTCTGAACGATTGTGAGGGCGGCTTCGCCCCCCCATCGGGGATAAATCCCCTCACCACAGGTATCTGATCGCCAGCATGCGGCAATTGGTCATATTGCGCTTGAACAATAAAGAAAGCCGAAACGCGGCCGTTACAGTGCAAAGTCTCAGATATTTATCGAATAAGGACGTCTCCATGTCGCTCAGACAACTTTCCATTCAATGGAAAATCACCCTGCTCGCCGGCCTGTGCCTGGCGGGCATCGTGACCCTGCTGGTGGGTCTTTCGCTGTATCGCATGGAGCACAGCTCCGAGCTGGTGAAGGCTTCGAGCATGGAGATGCTGACCGAGTCGGCCCAGGCGCGCATTGAGTCGCAGGGTGAGGTGCAGGCTGCCGGCATTCGCCAGCAGTTCATGGATGCCTATCAGTACGGCCACGGCTTCTCGCGTCAGGTGCTGTTCCTGCGTGAACAGGCCGAGAAGCGCTTCCTCGACGCCTTCGATCTGCGCGAAGACATGACCCGTCAGGTCAAGTCCGCGCTGCAAGCCAACCCGGATCTGCTCGGTCTGTCGCTGGTGTTCGAAGCCAATGCGCTGGACGGCAAAGATGAGCTGTTCGCCGGTCAGGCCGAGCTGGGCAGCAACGACAAGGGCCGCTTCGCCCTGTACTGGTCGCAGCCGACTCCCGGCAAAGTCACCTCGATGGCCCTGCCGGAAAGCGACATGGCCGACACCAGCACCGGCCCCAGCGGTCAGGCGGCCAACGCCTGGTTCACCTGTCCGCGCACCACGCTCAAGCCATGCGTGATCGAACCGTACTTCTATGTGATCGACGGCCAGAACGTGCTGATGACCAGCATCGTCTTCCCGCTGATGGTCAACGGCAAAGTCATCGCCTCGCTGTCGGTGGACATCAATCTCAACAGCCTGCAGGCGATCAGCCAGGGCGCGAGCAAAAAGCTCTACGACGGCCAGACCGCCGTGAGCATCATCAGCCCCACCGGCCTGCTCGCCGGCTACAGCCCGGACGCCAGCAAACTGAACAAGCGCCTGGATGCCGTGGATACCGTCAGCGGCGCTGAACTGCTGCGTCAACTCGCCGCCAGCAGCAGCGTCAGCAGCCTGCACAGCAACGGCCAGTTGAAAGTGCTGTCGCCGTTCCAGCCGATCCCCGGCGGCCCATCGTGGGGCGTGTTGCTCGACGTGCCGGAAAAGGTGCTGGTCAGCCGCGCCGAAGCGCTCAAGCAGCAACTGGATGCGAGCAACAACTCCGGCACCCTGATCGAGCTGAGCCTCGGCGTGCTGGCGGCATTGGTCGGCCTGCTGCTGGTGTGGCTGATGGCGCGCAGCGTGACCAAACCGATCCTCGGCGTGGCCCACATGCTCGAAGACATTGCCAGTGGCGAAGGTGATCTGACCCGGCGTCTGGCGTATGACAAGAAAGATGAACTCGGTCAACTGGCCGGCTGGTTCAACAAGTTCCTCGACAAGTTGCAGCCGATCATCGCCGAGGTGAAGCACTCGGTGCAGGATGCGCGCAACACCGCCGACCAGTCTTCGGCTATCGCCACCCAGACCAGCGCCGGCATGGAGCAGCAATACCGTCAGGTCGATCAGGTCGCCACCGCCTCCCACGAAATGAGCGCCACCGCGCAGGACGTCGCACGCAGCGCCGCGCAAGCCGCCGAAGCCGCCAAGGACGCCGACCGCGCCACCCGTCAGGGCCTGACCGTGATCGACCGCACCACCGCGAGCATCGACACCCTCGCCGCCGACATGAGCGCGGCGATGGTTCAGGTCGAAGGCCTGGCTGCCAACAGCGAGAAGATCGGCACCGTGCTGGAAACCATCCGCGCCATCGCCGAACAGACCAACCTGTTGGCGCTCAACGCGGCGATCGAAGCAGCGCGTGCCGGTGAAGCCGGGCGTGGTTTTGCCGTGGTCGCCGACGAAGTGCGCAACCTCGCCCGTCGCACCCAAGAGTCGGTGGAAGAAACCCGTCAGGTCATCGAGCAATTGCAGACCGGTACCCAGGATGTGGTCGGGTCGATGGGCAACAGCCATCGTCAGGCGCAGGGCAGTGTCGAACAGGTCGGGCAAGCGGTGACCGCACTGCGCCAGATCGGCGATGCAGTGACGGTGATCAGCGACATGAACCTGCAGATCGCCAGCGCGGCGGAAGAACAGAGCGCGGTGGCCGAGGAGATCAACAACAACGTCGCGACCATTCGTGATGTGACCGAATCGCTGTCCGGACAGGCCAATGAGTCGGCGCGGGTGAGCCAGTCGCTGAACAGCCTGGCGAATCAACAGCAGAGTCTGATGGATCAGTTCCGGGTCTGAAAACCATCACCGTCCCTGTAGGAGTGAGCCTGCTCGCGATAGCGGTTTGTCAGACACATTGATTTCGAATGTATCGGCGCAATCGCGAGCAGGCTCACTCCTACAGTTCTTTGGCAGGCAGGGGTTAGCGTTTAGGCAACTCGATCACCACCTTCAACCCGCCCCACTCACTCTCGCCCAGCACCAGCAACCCGCCCCACGTCTCGACGATATCACGCACAATTCCCAGCCCCAGGCCATGCCCGTCAGTCTGCTCGTCGAGCCGCGTGCCACGACTGAACACCTGAGTGCGTTGCTCCTCAGGAATCCCTGGCCCGTCATCTTCAACGCTCAGGGCGTAGCCATCTGTTCTTTCGATCACACTCAGACGCACCTCGGCGTCCGCCCATTTGCAGGCGTTGTCCAGCAAGTTGCCGAGCAGTTCCAGCAAGTCCTCGCGGTCCCACGGCAGTTGCAGCCCCGGCGGCGCGACGTAACTCAACGCCAGATGCTCGCCGTGGATCATGTTCAGCGTTGCCAGCAATCCCGGCAGTTCCGCGTCACAATCAAACAGCGCGCCGGGCAGCGCATCACCTGACAACCGCGCGCGATTAAGCTCGCGATTGAGCCGCTGTTGCACCTGCTCCAACTGTTCCTTGAGGATCTTGCGCAGCTCCGGGTGGGCATCGAGTTTTTCGCTCGACGCCAGACTCAAAAGCACCGCCAACGGCGTCTTCAGCGCATGTCCCAGATTGCCCAGCGCATTGCGTGAACGCTTGAGGCTGTCCTCGGTGTACGCCAGCAGATGGTTGATCTGCGCCACCAGCGGCTCCAGCTCGACCGGCACCTGATCGTCCAGTTGCGAGCGCTGGCCCTGCTGCAACTGGGCGATCTGCTCGCGCGCCCGTTCCAGCGGCTTCAACGCGCGGCGCACCGTCAGCCGTTGCAGCAGCAGAATCAGCAGCAAACCGGCCAGGCCCAGCCCGAGGCCGATCTGGCGCATGCGCTGGAAACTCTCGCGCACCGGGGTGTAATCCTGGGCGACGCTGATCGAGATCGACTGCCCCAGACGTCGATAGTCCGAGCGCAATACCAGCAACTGCTGACCGTCCGGGCCCAGTTGCAGGTTGCTGTGCAAACCCGGGTGCTCCAGCAGCGGCAGATCCTGATCCCACAGCGAACGCGAGCGCCAGTGGCTGTCGGCAAAATCGATGCGGAAGTAATGCCCGGAAAACGGTCGCTGATAGGCCGGCGACAGATGCCGCTCATCCAGTTGCAAACCCTGCGGGCCACGCACCAGCGCGACCAGCAGGCTTTCGCTGTCGTTGCGCAGACCGGCCTCGAGATAACGCTGCAACCCGACTTCGAACAACCACAGACTGGTTTGCGCCAACACCAGACCGACGATCACCATCACACTGATCAAGCCCAGGCTCAAACGGCGCTGGATCGACCTCACGAAGCTTGCCCGCCGAACAGGTAACCCTGGCCGCGACGGGTTTCGATCACCGCTTTACCCAGCTTGCGCCGCAGGTGGTTGACGTGAACTTCGAGGACGTTGGAATCGCGCTCGGTCTCGCCGTCATAGAGGTGCTCGGCGAGGTGGGTTTTCGACAGGATCTGTTCCGGGTGCAGCATGAAATAACGCAGCAGACGGAATTCGGCGGCAGTCAGCTGAATCTCGCTGCCGTCGCGAATCACGCACTGGCGACCTTCGTCCAGATGCAGGCCGGCGGCCTTGAGCGTCGGCTGGTTGGCCTGGCCCTTGGAGCGGCGCAGCAACGACTGCACCCGCAAGTGCAGCTCTTCGGGATGGAACGGTTTGGTCAGGTAATCGTCGGCGCCGGCCTTCAGGCCTTCGATGCGCTCGGCCCAGGAATCGCGGGCGGTGAGGATCAGCACCGGGGTCGACAGGCCACCGGCGCGCCATTGCGCCAGCACCTCCAGCCCGGGAACGCCGGGCAGGCCGAGGTCGAGAATGATCAGGTCATAGGGCTCGCTGCTGCCCTGATAAACCGCATCACGCCCGTCCGCCAGCCAGTCCACCGCGTAGCCTTGGCGCTGCAGGCCGGCGATCAGTTCGTCGGCGAGCGGCACGTGGTCTTCCACCAGAAGCAAACGCATCGGTCAATCTTCCTTGTCTTTGAGTAATTGGCCGGTATCGGCTTTCAGGTGCAGCTCGCGCGCCACGCCCTCGACCGTCAGCAGCTCGACTTCATAAACATAGACGTCGTGCTTTTCCTCCAGCTCGACCTCCAGCAGTTTGGCCCCCGGATAGCGATCCAGCGCCTGTTGCAGCACCTGCTCCAGCGGCAGGATCACGCCCTGCTGACGCAGCTTCAGCGCCTCGTCCTGATCGAGGTCGCGGGCCATCGCCGCCGAGCAAACAATCACAAGCGCCAACGCCGTGCGGCTGGTGGCGCGAACATTAACCTTCATTACGTATCCTGATGATCCTTGAGAACCTGCCCAGTGACCGCGTCTAATTCCAGATCCCACTCCAGCCCTTGCGGATCACGCATTTCGACCTGGTAGACGTACTTGCCGTACTCCTCTTCCAGCTCGGTTTCGGTGATGGTCGAGCCCGGGTGTCTGGCCAGCGCCGTGGCGTTGAGCTTCTCGAAGGAGACGATAGTACCAGCGTCGCGCAGACGCAGGGCTTCATCGGGACCAAGATCGCGGGCGTGGGCGAGGCTGGCGGTCAGGCCGATGATCGAGGCAATGGACAGGGCAGTCAGGGTTTTCATGGGTGTCTCCGTGTTTTTATGTGCAGCTACGGTCGGCACCATAGCGGTGCGAACTTAACTGAAACTGAATTGCCATCATTGCGCCTGACACCAACCTCATTTGCAGATTCATGCAAAACCCTGTGGGAGCGGGCTTGCTCGCGAATGCGGTGGGTCAGCAGTAATGATGGCGACTGATACACCGCTTTCGCGAGCAAGCC
>NZ_JASCPO010000273.1:0-6903 GCF_029960145.1 Pseudomonas sp. PS01299
GCTCGCGATGAGGGTGTGTCAGTCGACATTGATGTTGTCTGACACGACTCCATCGCGAGCAGGCTCACTCCTACAAGGGTTTGCGTTCGTCTGGTCGGGCTGCTTTGCTCAATGGCAATGATCCCGGCTGGAGACTTGTCCGATGAGCATTTCCCGTTCGTTGCTGCGTGGGCGCGGCAGTCTCGACAGTGGCAAGGTCGGCATGGTCGAGTTGTTTTTCGATCTGGTGTTCGTGTTTGCCGTGACTCAGCTCTCGCATTCGTTGCTCGCGCATTTGTCGATCCTGGGCGCGGTGCAGGTGGCGCTGTTGATGGTCGCGGTGTGGTGGGTATGGATTTTCACTTCGTGGATCACTAACTGGCTCGACCCGGAAAAATTGCCGATCCGTCTCGGCCTGTTCGGGTTGATGATCGCCGGTCTGTTGCTGTCGTCCTCGATCCCCAAGGCTTTCACCGAGCGCGGGCTGATGTTTGCCTCGGCGTTCGTGTTCATGCAGGTCGGGCGCACGCTGTTCGCGATCTGGGCGGTGCGTGGCGAGTCGCTGAGCATGACCCGCAACTTCCAGCGAATTCTGGCGTGGTTGATGTGCTCCGGCGTGTTCTGGATCGTCGGAGCCTTTCTTGACGGGCAACAACGTCTGCTGTGTTGGGCGCTGGCGCTGCTGATCGAGCTGATCTCGCCTTCGCTGTATTTCTGGGTGCCGGGGCTGGGGCGTTCGTCGTTGAGCGACTGGAACGTCGAAGGCAATCACATGGCCGAGCGCTGCGCGCTGTTCGTGATCATCGCCCTGGGCGAATCGTTGCTGGTCACCGGCGCGACGTTCGCTGAACTGACGCTGAGCGCAACCGGGATCATGGCGTTTCTGGTGGCGGTGCTGGGCAGCATCGGCATGTGGTGGGTGTACTTCGACAGCGGCGCCGAGCGCGCGCATCACCGCATCGCGCATTCGAGCGATCCCGGGCGCCAGGCGCGCATCGCCTACACCTACCTGCACGTGCTGATTGTTGCCGGGGTGATTGTCAGTGCGGTGGCCGACGAACTGGTGCTGGTGCACCCGGATCACGCCAGTGACGCCGGGATCCTGGTGATCGTGGGCGGGCCATGGCTGTTTCTGTTGGGCAATGCGCTGTTCAAGTGGGTCATGTCCGACCGACCGCTGCCGCCGTTGTCGCATCTGGCGGGGCTGGTGTTGCTCATGCTGGCGCTGCCATTGGCGTTGAATCACTGGTTTTCGGCGCTGGTACTCGGGGCGCTGACCACGGCGATCGTGGTGCTGGTGGCGCTGTGGGAAAGCCTGGCATTGCGTCAGGCGTCGGCCTCGATAACCTCGGAAAAAGCCGCAGGAGAGTAGGGCAGCGCTGTGGTATATGTACGACCTTTCTGCCGACTGACTGGAGCACCCCATGCCACACCTGCACATGGAATACACCGCCAACCTGCCGCAGTTGAACGCTGATGTGGCGTTGATCCGGCTCAACAACGCCCTGGTGGGTTCCGGTCAGTTCGCTGCGGAGTTCGATATCAAGAGCCGGGCGGTGAAGGTCGAGACCTTCAAGGTCGGTACCGGCATGGGTGAGCGTGCTTTCATCCATGTGAAACTGGCGCTGCTCAATGGTCGCTCGCCGCAGATCAAGAAGCAGCTCTCGGATAGCCTGCTGGCGGTGTTGCAGGATCTGTGCGAGTGGCCGGCCGGAGTTGAAGTGCAGTTGTGTGTGGAGTTGCTCGATATCGACCGCGATTCCTACACCAAGACCGCCATCGGCATGTAGGACTCAGGCCGTTTCCAGCTCACTGCACACCTTGATCACCTGCTCGCGCAGCCAGACGTTGGCGCTGTCCTGATCGGCGTTCTGGCTCCATTGCATGTCGAGGGTGAACCCCGGCAGGCCGTTCGGCGCCTCGCAGTGATTGAACACCGCGTCGTTGGTCAGCAGGCGCTGGATGCGCCGGGGCAGGGTGAGGATGAAATCGGTGCCGGTGATCATCTTCAATGCCGCGCTGTAGCTGTTGGAACGCGCGACGATCTGCCGTTTCTGCGCCTGACGCGCCAGCCAGCCATCGACCATGTTGGTGGTGGAAGTCCACGGTGTCGGGAACACATGGCGCCGCTCGGTGAAGGCCTGCAGGCTCAGGCGCGGTTCCAGCGGCGTGGCGCGTTTGTCGAAGACACAGACCAGATCGTCCTCCAGCAGCATCCGCGATTTCAGGTCGGTGTGGCTGCGGTGGAAGTTGGGGCCGAAACAGATCACCAGGTCGAGGCTGCCGTCGCGCAGTTCGTCGGCGGGCACATCGGTCTCGAACTTGTGCATGTTGACCACCACCGGCAAATCGTCGAAGTCGAAACGCTTCAACAGCCGTGGCAGCACCAATTGCTCGAAGTATTCCGGAGCGCAGATATTGAAGGTCACCGCTTGCCGGGTCGGATCGAAGGCCGGGGCGCCGGCGTGGCACAGGTTGATGCTTTCGAGGATCTTCTGCACATGGCCGTACATGGTGCCGGCCTTGTAGGTGGGACGCATGCCCGTGCGGGTGTTGATGAACAACTCGTCTTCGAAACTGGTGCGCAATTTTTTCAGGCAATAGCTGACAGTGGACTGGCTGACGCACAGCGTCTCCGAGACATCCGTGACGCTGCTTTGCTCATACACGGCGATAAACACCATGAGGTCCTGCATGTCGAGCTTTCGAAGCAAGTTACTGTTCAGCATCCGTTCCGTCCCGCTGTGCTCCTTGCGCTGAAATCCGCGCAAACGTGTGCGCATGATCGTAGCGGAACGATGGTGCCAGGACAAAGCCCTGTAGGACGTTTCAATGTCGCCAGTGGGACAGAAACTTTTAGCAACACGACGTCGGCAAATAAACCGCAAAAAGATGGCAACAGGCCTCTAGCCCGGCGGCGGCATTCGGCTTCAACGGATGTGTCGGGCGTACAGCCGAGGGTCGAAGCGCAGCACTATCAGCAGCATCACCACCATCACTGCGGTCAGCGACCACCAGGCCCATTCAAAGCTGCCGAGCCGGTCGCGGATGATTCCGGCCAGCAGCGGCGAAAGCCCGGCGATCAAGTAGCCGATGCCTTGCACGAACGCGGTCAGGCTGCCGGCGCGCTGCGGGTTGTCGAGGTGATCGAGGGAGACAATAAGGCTCATCGGAAACAAGCCGCCAATCCCCAGCCCCAACAGGCACGGCCACAGCAGGCTGAGGTGTTGCGGGCTGAGGATCAATCCGCAGAAACCGGCAATGATCAGCAACAGCAACGTAGCCAGAATCAGGCGACGATCACGGCTGCGGTTGGCGATGGCCGGCGTCAGCAACCCGGAAATCACCTCCATGGCCGTCAGAAAACCCAACAGCAGGCCGGCGTGCTGTTCGCTCCAGCCTTGTTCCACGTAGTACGGCGCCAGCCAGGCGAGTACGCAGGTGTAGGACGCCGTGCCGAGGCCGAAGAAGAAGGCCAGCAGCCAAGCGCGGGAGCTACGCGTGAAGGACTCTTTTCCTACAGGCGTGTTCTGGATGGATGACGGGGTCGACTGTGTCCACCAGACCAACAACGCGAGCAAGGAAAGTGCCGCCCAGATCGCCAAGCCGATGCGCCAGCTGCCGGTCTGCCCCAGCACCAGCGGCGAAAATGAGGCGGCCAGCGCGGCGCCGCCCATGATCGATGTGACATACAGGCCCATGCACAGCGCCACATGGTCGGGGAAGCGTGACTTGATCAGCACCGGCATCAGCGCCTGAATCAGGGCGATACCCATCCCGGCCAGCACCGCGCTGCCAATCAACTGCGGTGCCGAATCGAGCACCAGCCGCGACAGTGTCGCCAGACCGATAATCCATAGCGACAGGATCACCGTGCGTTGCTCGCCTAGCCGGCGGCTGATGCCGATGCCGAAAAACATCGCCAGCCCCATCGCCATCACTGGCAGCATGGTCAGCAGCGAAGCCACGCTGAAACTCAGCGGGATATCGCCACGAATTGCCGACAGCAACGGCCCGACGGCGGCCATGGATGGGCGCAGATTGAGTGCGACGAGAATGATCCCGAAGATCAGCCAGGCAGCGGGGCGGGTGTTGGCGCGGACGTTTTCCATCGGCAGACTCTGGATTGCGGAGGCTGTCGATTAGGCGGCGCGCAGCACTTATCGGCAAATCAGATTTCCCGAGCATTATTTAAAAATTAAATATGGCTCTCCTACATGGGGAGGTTCGGATTCCTCTTGCTGATCACGCTGTAAGACTATTCTTTCTTTCTGGCAGGACATTTCGTTACAGCTCTGGCCCAGCGCAGGCGCGTAAAACGCCGGCGGCGATATATACTGCGCGCCATTCTTCAAGGGAGAGCCGTGTGGCCATCGATATTCACTGGATTCGCGACAACGAAAGCCTCGCGCAGTTTTGCGCCGAGTGGCAGCAACTGCCGTTCGTTGCCCTCGACACCGAATTCATGCGGGTCGACACCTTCTACCCGATTGCCGGTTTACTGCAGGTCGGCGACGGCAAACGCGCCTACCTGATCGATCCGCTGACCATCGACGCCTGGCAACCGCTGGCGGCGTTGCTGGAAAACCCGGCGGTGCTCAAAGTCCTGCACGCCTGCAGCGAAGACCTCGAAGTGCTGCTGCGTCTGACCGGCAGCCTGCCGGCGCCGTTGTTCGACACGCAACTGGCGGCGGCCTACCTGAACCTCGGGTTCTCGATGGGCTATTCGCGGCTGGTGCAGGAAGTGCTGGGCATTGAGTTGCCGAAGGGCGAAACTCGTTCCGACTGGTTGCAGCGTCCACTTTCCGACACTCAAGTCAGCTACGCCGCTGAAGATGCGGTGCATCTGGCGGAAGTTTTCGTACAGCTGCGGCCGAAGCTGTCCGACGACAAATTCGCCTGGGTGCTGGAGGACGGCGCCGAACTGGTCGCCAACCTGCGCCGCGAGACCGACCCGTACGAGGTCTACCGCGAAGCCAAACTGGCGTGGAAACTGTCCCGTGCGCAACTGGCGGTGCTGCGTGAACTGTGCGCCTGGCGTGAAAAAGAAGCGCGTGCCCGTGATCTGCCGCGCAACCGCATCGTCCGTGAGCACTCGCTGTGGCCGCTGGCCCGCACGCAACCGGACAACCTCGCCGCGCTGGGCAAGATCGAAGACATGCACCCGCGTACCGTGCGTCAGGACGGCCAATTTCTGCTTGATCTGATCAAGCGCTCTGGCAGTGTGGGGCCTGATCAATGGCCGCCGGCGGTGCCGGAACCATTGCCGGTCGAAGCGGCTGCGCTGATCAAGCAACTGCGCGCCCTCGGCCAGGTCGAAGCCGAACGCCTGGGCATCGCCCCGGAACTGATGCTGCGCAAGAAAACCCTCGAAGCGCTGGTTAAAAGTGGCTTCCCCGAGGGCCCTTATCAATTGCCTGAGTCGCTGCGTGGCTGGCGCCGCGAACTCATGGGCCAGAAGCTGCTCGACAGTCTGGCCACCGCCGGAGAACAGCCTTGAAACGTATTTGCTCCATTTACCAAAGCTCCAAGCGAAGCGGAATGTACCTTTATGTGCTCAAGAGCGATGCTCTGGAGCGTGTGCCGGAACCCCTGATGCTGGCGTTCGGCAAGCCGAAACATGCATTCGATCTGGTGCTGTCGCCTGAGCGCAAGCTGGCCAGCGAGGACATCGTCGTGGTCCTGGAAAACCTCGACAAGCAGGGCTATCACCTGCAGATGCCACCGGCCGAGGACGAGTACATCGAACACCTGCCCGAAGAATTGCTGCGACGCAACGACCCGGTCTGATCTGCGAGGCCCTGTTCTGGGCCTCTTGCCACCCTGGAACTGATTTTACGGCGACGACCGCCACGAAGGAGCGCGACTCCTTCGGCGGTTGCCTGCACGGTTTGCGAAAGGTTTGAAGATGCGCGTTCTGATTGCTGAACACGACCACGCGGTGTACGCCCGGCTGCTACGTCAGGCGGCCCCCGAACTTGAAGTACTGACCAGTGGCGACTCCGCCGAACTGGCCCGTCAGGCGGCCGATTGCCCGGTGTGGCTGGGGCAGCCGGATCTGCTGGCGACCCTGCTGCGTCAGGGCCATCAGCCGCAATGGCTGCAATCGACCTGGGCCGGCATCACGCCGCTGCTCGCTGACGGCTTGCGCCGCGATTATCGCCTGACCCGCGCGGTGGGAATCTTCGGTCAGGTGATGGCCGAATACGTGCTGACCTACATGCTTGGCCACGAGCGTGAAGTGCTGGCGCGCCTGGTCAGCCAGGTCGAGCGCAAGTGGGACAACCGCACCGGCCAGAGTCTGGTCGGGCGCAAGGTGTTGATCGTTGGCACCGGCGATATCGGTCAGAGCGTGGCGCAGTTTCTGCTGCCGTTTGGCGTCGAGCTGTACGGCATCGCCAGCAGCGCGCGCGAGCAGGCGCCGTTCGTCGAAGTCGGCTCGATGGCGGATCTGCCACGACTAGTCGGCGCGGTCGATTACGTGGTCAATCTGCTGCCGAATACCGAGCACACCCACGACATTTACGACGCGGCGCTGTTCAAGCAATTCAAGCCGACCGGGTTGTTCATCAACGTCGGGCGCGGCGTGGCAGTGGTTGATGCGGATCTGGTGGAAGCCCTGAAGGAAGGGCATCTGGCGGGCGCGGTGATCGACGTCTGCCGTCAGGAGCCGTTGCCGCAACGCCATCCGTTCTGGACCGCCTGGGGCCTGCTGCTGACCGGGCACAGCTCGGCACCAACGTCACCGGCGTTGATGGTGCAGTTGTTTGTCGAGAACCTGAAGGCGTATCAAGCGGGAGAAGCGTTGCGCGGGGAAGTGGATTTCAGTCGCGGATATTAAATCCACCGCGATACCTGTAGGAGTGAGCCTGCTCGCGATGGCGTAGTGTCAGTCGACATTGATGTTGTCTGACACTACGCCAT
>NZ_JASCPO010000274.1:0-6902 GCF_029960145.1 Pseudomonas sp. PS01299
GGCTTGCTCGCGAAAGCGGTATAACAGTCGACAGATGTGTTGAATGTTGAAACGCCTTCGCGAGCAAGCCCGCTCCCACATTTGATTTGGGCCAAGAGAAAGATATGGGTCAGTCCGTGAGTGATCTGCCTTCCCGGCTTCTGCGCAATCTTACAGCTTGGCGCAACGCCAAGGCTTGGCGCGTGGCTTTCTCCGGCGGTCTGGATTCCACCGTCCTCCTGCATCTGCTGGCCCATCTCGCAAAACACCATTCCCTGCCGGCGCTCAGCGCCATCCATATCCACCATGGCCTCCAGGCTGCGGCTGATGCGTGGCCGGCGCATTGTCAGTCGGTCTGCGATGCGCTGGGTGTGCCGCTGCACGTGATGCGGGTGACGGTGCAACCCGGCGCCAGTCTTGAAAGAGCGGCGCGGGAGGCGCGGTATGCGGCGTTCGCATCGCAGACCGAGGCTGGGGATTTGTTTCTGACAGGTCAGCACCGTGATGATCAGGCCGAAACCCTGTTGTTTCGCTTGATGCGCGGTGCCGGCGTTCGCGGTCTTTCGGCGATGCCGGCGCAGCGGCCGCTGGGGCAGGGCACGCTGGTGCGGCCATTGCTCGACATCACGCGCGCCGAGCTTGAGGCTTACGCCCGCGCGCATCAGTTGCACTGGATCGAAGACCCGTCAAACCAGGATCCGCAGTTCTCGCGCAACTACCTGCGCCATCAGGTGCTGCCGTTGCTCACCGCGCGCTGGCCGCAGGCGCAGGCGAGCATGGCCCGCAGCGCGGCGCACCTGCGTGAGGCGCAAGGCCTGCTCGATGAGCTGGCGCAGCTCGATCTCGCGCAAGCCGCCACGCCGAGCGAGCTTTCATGGCTGGGCCTACCGTCGCTGGGGCTGGCGCCGCTGACGAGTCTGTCCGCCGCTCGTCAGCGCAATGCACTCAGCCACTGGCTCGAACCGCTGACCCGGTTGCCCGACACTGACCATTGGTCGGGTTGGAACGACCTATGCGGTGCTGCCAACGATGCTTCGCCGATCTGGCGTCTGGCCGACGGTGAGCTGCATCGCAGCGCCGGCCGGGTATGGTGGTTGAGCGGAGGCTGGCTGCGGGCGCCAGCGGTCAGCGTCGAGTGGCCTGACCCGTCGACGCCGCTACGCTTGGCGAATAACGGGCGTGTCATGTTCAGCGGGCAGACTCCCGTCGGGCCGCTGCGCATTGGCTATCGGCAGGGCGGCGAGCTGATGCATCTGGCGGGGCGCGGCCACCGCGATCTCAAGCGCCTGCTCAATGAGCGCGCGGTGCCGGGCTTCGTCCGTGGCAGATTGCCGCTGCTGTTTCGCGGCGCAGAATTGCTCGCCGTGGCGAACCTGCCGGGCCTTGACGGGCAGGGGCCGGACGGCTGGAAATTGCATTGGCAGCCAACAGACGAAGATCAAGGTTTGAGATGAAAGGGGCATTCCGGTAGACTACGCTCCCTTCTTGATACAACTTCTGTGGATTCGCCTGAATTGCAGGAGTTGCCGATTACCAAGCAGTCTTTGCTGGGCGATTCCAAAAAATGTGTAGCGAGCAACGTACCGGTGTTTCATCTGCCGGTCTGTCCCAACGCGGCGGTTTTTTTGAAAGGTGCACTGTGATTAATGCAGGTGATCGGGGGCTTCGGCCTTCCTTCGCTTTCCCCGGCGGCTCGTACCGCTTTAACGCAGACTTCTAGGGTTTTTCATGACGCGCTACATATTCGTCACGGGCGGTGTTGTTTCTTCATTGGGGAAAGGCATTGCCTCGGCTTCATTGGCGGCCATCCTGGAGGCGCGGGGGCTTAAGGTCACCATGCTTAAGCTGGATCCGTACATCAACGTCGACCCGGGCACCATGAGCCCGTTCCAGCACGGTGAAGTGTTCGTCACCCACGACGGCGCCGAGACCGACCTGGACCTGGGCCACTACGAGCGGTTCATCCGCACGACCATGACCCAGAACAACAACTTCACCACCGGTCGTGTCTACGAGCACGTGCTGCGCAAAGAGCGCCGTGGTGACTACCTGGGTGCAACCATCCAGGTGATTCCGCACATTACCGACGAAATCAAGCGTCGCATCATCAAGGGTGCCGGCGATGCCGACGTGGCCCTGGTGGAAATCGGCGGTACCGTTGGCGACATCGAATCGCAACCGTTCCTCGAAGCCATCCGTCAACTGCGGGTGGAAGTCGGCTCCAAGCGCGCGATGCTGATGCACCTGACGCTGGTTCCGTACATCGCCACTGCCGGCGAAACCAAGACCAAGCCAACCCAGCACTCGGTCAAAGAGCTGCGTTCGATCGGCCTGCAGCCAGACGTGCTGATCTGCCGCTCCGACCATCCGGTGGATGTGTCGTCGCGTCGCAAGATCGCGCTGTTCACCAACGTTGAAGAGCGTGCGGTGATCTCCCTGGAAGACGTCGACACCATCTACAAGATTCCGGCCGTGCTGCACGCTCAGGGTCTGGACGATTTCGTCGTCGAGCGTTTCGGCCTGCAATGCAATGGCGCCGACCTGTCCGAGTGGGAAAAGGTCGTCGATGCCAAGCTCAATCCAGAGCACGAAGTGACCATCGCGATGGTCGGCAAGTACATGGAACTGCTGGACGCCTACAAGTCGCTGATCGAAGCGATGAGTCACGCCGGTATCACCAACCGTACCAAGGTCAACCTGCGTTACATCGATTCCGAAGACATCGAGAACCAGGGCACTGCGCTGCTCGAAGGTGTCGACGCGATCCTCGTTCCGGGCGGCTTCGGTCTGCGTGGCGTGGAAGGCAAGATCACTGCCGTTCAGTACGCTCGTGAAAACAAGGTTCCGTACCTGGGCATCTGCCTGGGCATGCAAGTGGCGGTTATCGAGTTCGCCCGTAACGTGCTGGGCTGGAAAGACGCCAACTCCACCGAATTCGATCGCGCCAGCGGCCATCCGGTCGTGGGTCTGATCACCGAGTGGGAAGACGCCACCGGCGCGGTTGAAGTGCGTACCGAAGCGTCCGATCTGGGCGGCACCATGCGCCTCGGCGCTCAGGAATGCCTGCTCGAAGCCGGCTCCAAGGTGCACGATTGCTACGGCAAGGATGTGATCGTTGAACGTCACCGTCACCGCTACGAAGTGAACAACAACCTGCTGCCACAAATCATCGAAGCCGGCCTGAAAATCTCCGGTCGCTCCGCTGATGCCGCGCTGGTTGAAGTGGTCGAAGCACCGGATCATCCATGGTTCGTCGCTTGCCAGTTCCACCCGGAGTTCACCTCGACGCCACGTGACGGTCACCCGCTGTTCAGCGGTTTCGTAAAAGCAGCGTTGGCTCAACACCAGAAGAAGGCGTAACCCGATGGCACAGAAGATCATTCGCGTTGGCAACATCGAAATCGCCAACGACAAACCCATGGTGCTGTTCGGCGGCATGAACGTGCTGGAAAGCCGTGACATGGCCATGCAGGTTTGCGAAGAGTACGTGAAGGTCACCGAGAAACTCGGTATCCCTTACGTGTTCAAGGCCAGCTTCGACAAGGCCAACCGGTCTTCTGTGACTTCATATCGTGGTCCTGGCCTGGAAGAAGGCATGCGCATCTTCCAGGACATCAAACAAGCCTTCGGCGTGCCGATCATCACCGACGTCCACGAGCCTGATCAGGCCGCGGTCGTCGCTGAAGTCTGCGACATCATTCAGCTGCCGGCCTTCCTGTCGCGCCAGACCGATCTGGTCGTGGCGATGGCCAAGACCAACGCTGTGATCAACATCAAGAAAGCCCAGTTCCTCGCGCCTCAGGAAATGAAACACATCCTGAACAAGTGCGTGGAAGCGGGTAACGATCAATTGATCCTCTGCGAGCGTGGTTCGAGCTTCGGCTACAACAACCTCGTGGTCGACATGCTCGGCTTCGGCATCATGAAGCAGTTCGAGTACCCGGTATTCTTCGACGTGACTCACTCGCTGCAAATGCCTGGCGGTCGTTCCGACTCCGCCGGCGGTCGCCGCGCCCAGGTCACCGATCTGGCCAAGGCCGGCATGAGCCAGTCGCTGGCCGGTCTGTTCCTCGAAGCGCATCCGGATCCGGACAACGCCAAATGCGACGGCCCTTGCGCCTTGCGTCTGGACAAACTGGAGCCATTTCTGGCCCAGCTCAAAGCCTTGGACGAACTGGTGAAGAGTTTTCCGACGGTAGAAACCGCGTAAAGCTCAATTCTCCGGTAAAGTACCGCACGATTTGTCGCACATGCCCTCGGGCATGTGCGTTGTCGTCTGCAAGCTGCCCGCTGCACACCACTTGCCGACGGTCAAAAGATTTCCTCTAGCTGCGTCGTTTTCGTCAACTTTGGAGTGTTTACAACAATGGCAAAAATCGTCGACATCAAAGGTCGTGAAGTTCTCGACTCCCGTGGCAATCCCACCGTGGAAGCGGACGTGCTTCTCGACAACGGCATCATCGGCAGCGCCTGCGCGCCTTCCGGTGCATCCACTGGCTCGCGTGAAGCGCTCGAGCTGCGTGATGGCGACAAGAGCCGTTACCTGGGCAAGGGCGTGCTCCAGGCAGTAAAAAATATCAACGGTCCGATCCGCGATCTGCTGCTGGGCACCGACCCAAGCGACCAGAAAGCCCTCGACCACGCGATGATCAAGCTCGACGGTACCGAAAACAAGGCAACCCTGGGCGCCAACGCCATCCTCGCCGTTTCCCTGGCTGCGGCCAAAGCGGCTGCACAGGATCAGGATCTGCCACTGTACGCACACATCGCCAACCTGAACGGTACCCCGGGTGTGTACTCGATGCCGGTGCCGATGATGAACATCATCAACGGTGGCGAGCACGCCGATAACAACGTCGACATCCAGGAATTCATGGTGCAGCCGGTTGGCGCCAAGACGTTCTCGGAAGGTCTGCGTATGGGCACCGAGATTTTCCATCACCTCAAAGCTGTGCTGAAGGCCCGTGGCCTGAGCACCGCCGTTGGCGACGAAGGCGGTTTCGCACCGAACCTGGCGTCCAACGAAGACGCGCTGAAAGTGATCTCCGAAGCCGTGGCCAACGCCGGTTACAAGTTGGGCACCGACGTGACCCTGGCGCTGGACTGCGCGGCGAGCGAATTCTACGAAGACGGCAAGTACAACCTGTCCGGCGAAGGCCAGGTGTTCACCGCTGAAGGTTTCGCCGACTACCTGAAAGGTCTGACCGAACGTTATCCGATCATCTCGATCGAAGACGGTCTGGACGAGTCCGACTGGGCTGGCTGGAAGATCCTCACCGACAAGATCGGCGAGAAGACCCAACTTGTTGGCGACGACCTGTTCGTGACCAACACCAAGATCCTGAAAGAAGGCATCGATAAAAAGATCGCCAACTCGATCCTGATCAAGTTCAACCAGATCGGTACCCTGACCGAAACCCTGGAAGCCATCCAGATGGCCAAGGCTGCCGGTTACACCGCCGTGATCTCGCACCGTTCGGGCGAAACCGAAGATTCGACCATCGCCGACCTGGCCGTGGGCACTTCGGCTGGCCAGATCAAGACCGGTTCGCTGTGCCGTTCCGACCGCGTTTCCAAGTACAACCAACTGCTGCGTATCGAAGAGCAGTTGAATGGCAAAGCCAAGTACAACGGTCGCTCCGAGTTCCGCGGTTAAGCAGTAGATGGTAAAAAGACACCGGATTGTGTCGGAAAAGTCGTGACAGCGATGGATTTGCCACTAATCTGATGCCTTACATGCACAAGCCTGGATCTTCCAGGCTTCGTGCTATCAGACGTTTCAAAGTTTTGGCGTGGCTGTCTTTTTTCACTGGATACCTGATATTCGATGCGCAGTCCTTACTGGTTGTTTCTCGTTTTGCTCTTGCTGCTGGCCGGTCTGCAGTACCGCCTGTGGGTGGGCAATGGCAGTCTGGCGCAGGTCGCCGAGCTGAAGCAGCAGATTGCTGATCAGCACGCCGAGAACGAAGGCCTGCTGGAGCGCAATCGGGTGATGGACGCCGAAGTCAGCGAGTTGAAAAAAGGCATGGAGACCGTTGAAGAGCGGGCTCGCCATGAGCTGGGCATGGTCAAGGACGGTGAAACCCTTTACCAGCTCGCGCAATGATCGATTCCCTGCCGGCCTTCTGGGCCGTGATTCCTGCCGCGGGCGTCGGTGCCCGAATGGCCGCGGACCGTCCCAAGCAATATCTGCAACTGGGCGGGCGCACAATTCTCGAACACAGCCTCGGCTGTTTCCTTGATCACCCGAGCCTCAAGGGGCTGGTGGTCAGTTTGGCGGTTGATGATCCTTATTGGCCAAACCTGGCTTGCGCCAGCGACTCGCGGATTCAGCGGGTCGAGGGCGGCACGGAGCGTTCCGGGTCGGTGCTGAACGCTTTGCTGCATTTGCATGCGCAGGGTGCCGATGACGATGACTGGGTGCTGGTGCACGATGCGGCACGGCCCAACCTGAGTCGCGACGATCTCGACAAGTTGCTGGTTGAACTGGCGGATGATGCCGTCGGCGGTCTGCTGGCCGTGCCGGCGCGCGATACCCTGAAGCGGGTCGACAAGCACGGTCGTGTGCTTGAAACCGTGGATCGCAGCGTGATCTGGCAAGCCTATACGCCGCAGATGTTCCGTCTCGGTGCCTTGCATCGGGCGTTGGCCGACAGTCTGGTGGCGGATGCGGTGATTACCGATGAAGCCTCGGCGATGGAGTGGGCCGGTCTGGCGCCGCGCCTGATCGAAGGGCGAGCGGACAACCTCAAGGTCACCCGGCCTGAAGACCTGGAGTGGTTGCGTCAGCGCTGGGCCAATCGCCGCTAAGTGCTGTGTTGCCTGTTCTGCCGCCTTCGCGAGCAAGCTCGCTCCCACATTTGATTCGCGCCTGACACCCAATCTGCATCCACTGCGGATCCCCTGTGGGAGCGGGCTTGCTC
>NZ_JASCPO010000275.1:0-6782 GCF_029960145.1 Pseudomonas sp. PS01299
GGCTTGCTCGCGAAGGCGGTGGGTCAGTCAAAATATAGAGTGACTGATCTATCGCATTCGCGAGCAAGCCCGCTCCCACAGGGGGATTGAGTCGTTTATTGATCCGCGGTCTGCATCCCCGCCCGGCTCGGCTTGCCGAGCGTGCGCGAGAAGAACTGCCCGGCCTCGGAAATCAGGTTGCGGTGAATATCTTCGCGATCCACGCCATCAGCGTCGGTGCACAACGCCGGCATGGCGCGGATCTGCTCTTCGTTGCACGGCGCCATGAATACGAAGTGCCCTGCCCCGGCCAATAACTTGAAGTCCGGCGCGGTCGGCAGTTTGCGCGCCAGAGCCGCGGCGTTTTTGTCGAAGGCCACCAGTTTGTCGCCATCGCCGCTGTACAGCAGCACCGGCACATGCACATCCGCCAGGGTGCTACGGCCGAATTTAAGGCTCAGCGGCGCCATCAGCAGCAAGGCATGCACGCGCGAATCGGCCACTGGCTGCAAATCGTCGCGGTCGACGATCAGTTCAC
The DNA here is from genome assembly GCF_029960145.1 of Pseudomonas sp. PS01299. NCBI lineage: Bacteria > Pseudomonadati > Pseudomonadota > Gammaproteobacteria > Pseudomonadales > Pseudomonadaceae > Pseudomonas > Pseudomonas sp. PS01299. The sequence continues at coordinate 518 of NZ_JASCPO010000275.1, forward strand.
CCTGGGTGTTGCAGGCATCATGGTCGTCAGGGCGTTCCTGGCAGTAGCGGCGCAGACGATCCAGATCCGGCTGCGCGCCGGAGAGAATCAACGCGGTTTCGCCACCGGCCGAATAACCAATGACCCCGACCTGATCAGCGTTGACGAACGGCGAGAGCATCGGGTCGCCGAGGGTCGCGGTGATCGCTTCGGAAATCTGGATCGGCCGCCCATACAGATTGCTCAGGGTGCCGAGGCGGCTGTGGTCTTTGGAGTTGTCGCCGGGATGAATCACCGCGACCACCACAAAGCCCTTGCGTGCCAGCGAGGTGGCGAGGTCATGCAGCGCCAGCGGCGTTCCGGTGTTGCCGTGAGACAGCATCAGCATCGGAAAACGACCGATGGCCACCTTGGTGTCAGCGCCGGCCTCGACGGTGTAACCCTCAAGCAGGCTGCTATGTTCGCGGTCGCTGGAAGGATAGAAGGCGATGGCGCGCATCGGTTGCAGATCCAGCGGATCGAGGAATGTCATTTCGTGGTAACCGACACTCCAGACAGGGTGTCGCCCGGGCGCGGCATGCACTGAACCGAGGCTGCCGAGCAGGCAAATCAGTAACGTTGCACAAAGACGCATCATGGGATGGCCCACCCTGTGTTACTCAATCGAAAGATCCTTTGTGTTCCGACACGCCCGAAACCCGGTGGTTCGGTAATCCGGCGCGGCGTTGCACTCAGACGTTGATCGTTTGACTGCATAACCCGGGCCAGATTATGCAACAGTCAGAAACAAAAAACTCCGCATCTGGCCCTTGCAGAACCAGAATACAGAGTTTTTTGAGGGGCTACCTGAACGGCAGCTGGTCTTTACGCAATGCTTACGCGGCGGCGAACAACTGCTCGCTGATCTTCGCCTGAGCAGCGCTCATCGCGTTGTTGCGCACTTCTTCACCGTAGGCCAGACCTTCGGCACGGACGATTTCGATGTCGGTGATGCCGAGGAAGCCCAGTACCAGCTTCAGATATTCTTCGTGAGCGATGCCGCTCGCCTGACCGGCATGGATGCCGCCGGAGGTAGAGACGATCACCACTTTCTTGCCACCGCACAGGCCTTCAGGGCCGGCTTCGGTGTAACGGAAAGTCTGGCCGGCAACGGCGACGCGGTCGATCCAGGCCTTGAGCTGGGTCGGCACGGTGAAGTTGTACATCGGCGCGGCAATGACGATGGCGTCGGCAGCGATGAATTCGGCCAGGGTCGAGGCGCTCAGTTCGGCTTCGTGCTGTTGTGCGGCGTCGCGCAGTTCAGCAGTGGTACCGGCAGCCACCAGGGTGGTCGACGAGAAGTGGCTGATGGCGTCGGCGGCCAGGTCACGGTAGGTGACCACGGCGGTTGGCTCGGCGGCTTGCCAGGCTTTGACGACTTGGCTGCTCAACTGACGGGAAGCGGAGTTGTCGCCCAGAATGCTCGAATCGATGTGCAGCAGTTTCATGTGGAATCTCCTGTAAAGAATCGCCGGCGGCGACGGAATGGAGACAATCCTACGGAAGAAACCAATAGCTGATTAGCCGCCGACAATGCGATAGTTCGTCCCACTGATAGAACGGTGGACTTTTCATGCAGGATCTCAATGATCTCTACTATTTCGCCAAGGTGGTCGAGGCCGGTGGCTTCGCGGCGGCCGGGCGTTTGCTGGGCATTCCCAAGTCCCGCCTGTCACGACGCATCGCCGAACTCGAAGAGCGCCTCGGCGCCCGTCTGCTGCAACGCACAACGCGCCAGTTGAACCTGACCGCGGTTGGCGAGCGCTACTTGCGTCACTGTCAGGCGATGTTGCTGGAAGCGGAGATGGCCGACGAAGCGGTCGCCAGCATGTCCAGCGAGCCACGTGGCCGCCTGCGCGTATCCTGTCCTACCGGTCTGGCGCGGGAAATGTTGCCGTGGGTGATCAGCGAATTCCTCGGCAAATTTCCTCAGGTGCAACTGGAGGTGGTGCTGCTCAATCGCCGGGTGGATCTGGTTGCTGAAGGTTTCGACGTCGCGTTGCGTGTGCGCGAACTCGGTGATGAAGATCCGTTACTGGTGACTCGACGTTTGCGTCAGGCTCAAATGGTCGTCGTCGCCAGCCCGGCCTTTGTCGAGGGCAAAACCATCACTCATCCGCAGGATTTGAAGAACCTGCCGGTGCTCGGCGCGCTGGAGGCCGATCGCATGGTGCATGTGCGCTTGCTGGACGAGCAAGGCAACAGCATCGAACTGAACATGGAAGCGCGGCTGGGCATCGATGATTTCATCGTGCGCAAGGCCTGTGTGCTGGCCGGCCAGGGTTTTACCCTGCTGCCGATGATGTATTGCGAAGCCGACCTTGAGAGCGGCGCGCTGGTGCAACTGTTGCCCGAGTGGTCGTTGCCCGGCGGCTGGTTGCAGGCGGTGTATCCGCATCGACGCGGGGTGATGCCGGCGGTGCGGGCATGGATCGATCATCTGGTCGAATCGTTCAATGCGTGTGGGGAGCGGTTGTTATGAACAAGGGAAAAATGAACGAAGCGGATGTCGCCGCCTTCTGCCTGGCCTTGCCGGGGGCGCGGGAGGATTACAAATGGGGCGGCGTGCGGGTGTTCTCGATTGCCGGCAACAAGATGTTTGCCCTGCAAGGTCTGCGCGGGGATTCATTGGCGTTCAAGGTCGACAAGGACCTGTTTCTCGGCCATTGCGCCCGCCCGGGTATTCACCCTGCGCCTTATCTGGCGCGGGCGCAGTGGATCATCATGCACCCGCCCTACCCGCTGGGTGCCGAGGAATTGCGGGCATTGCTGCAGCGTTCGCACCAGTTGGTGGTGGGCAAGTTGCCGAAGAAGACCCAAATCGGATTACTGCTGTAAACCCGATCCTGTAGGAGTGAGCCTGCTCGCGATAGTGGTGTGTCAGTCGACATATCCTTGACTGATGCGACGCCATCGCGAGCAGGCTCACTCCTACAAGAGGATTTGTGGTGATTTAGAACAGTGAAAGCAGGTTCGAACCGAGAAACAACTGATCGATCCAGAACACCTGATGCAGCGCCACAATCACCCAGAACAGAATCTGAAACGACACCTTGCGCGTCTTGTGCCGGAACACCTGTTGGGCGATCAGCGCGCCGGGCCAGCCGCCGGCCAGTTCCAGCGCATGCAGGATGTTTTCCGGTGTGCGCCACGCATCGGCGCGGGCCTTGCGCTTGTCTGCCCAGTACATGAAAAACGCCAGCACGCTGACCACGCCATAAGCAGTCAACGGCACCAGCGAGATGCCACGTAGCCACATCGACAGCGAGCCGAACAGCGGCAGCGCGCACACGATCAGCAGCACCGCCAGTTTCAGTTTCAGATGCTGAATGCCGCCACCGGACGGTCGTCCATCCGGGCGGCGCGCGCGGGAATCACTCATGGTTTCGCCGCCGACCAATCCACCCAGCCGAACTGCCAGGTCGCCAGAATCACCAGACCAAAAACAATCCGGTACCAGGCGAATGCCGCGTAACTGTGGCTGGCGATGAACTTGAGCAGACCGCGCACGGCGATCATGGCGAAGATGAACGCGGTGATGAAACCAATGGCGAACACCGGGAAGTCCGCCGGCACAAACAGATGGCGATACTTGTAACCGGAGTACACCGCCGCACCGACCATGGTTGGCATCGCCAGGAAGAACGAGAACTCGGTCGCAGTCTTGCGCGACAGGCCAAACAGCAGGCCGCCGATGATCGTCGAGCCCGAACGCGAGGTACCGGGGATCATCGCCAGACACTGCGCGAAACCGACTTTCAGCGCGTCCTTCCAGGTGATCTCGTCCACGGTTTCGGCGTGCACTTCATGTTGCCGACGCTCGGCCCACAGCATGATCACACCGCCCACCACCAGCGCGGTCGCGACGGTGATCGGATTGAACAGGTATTGGTGAATCAGGTCGGCAAAAATCACCCCCAGCACCACCGCCGGCAGAAACGCGATCAGCAGGTTGGCAGTAAAACGCCGTGCACTCGGCTGGGTCGGCAAGCCGATCACCACGTCGAGAATCTTGCGGCGAAACTCCCAGACCACCGCAAGGATCGCGCCGAGCTGAATAATGATGTTGAACGCCATGGCCCGTTCGCCGCCGAACTCGAGCAGGTCGGCAACAATGATCTGGTGTCCGGTACTGGAAATGGGCAAAAACTCCGTCAGCCCCTCTACAACTCCAAGAATCAGTGCCTGCAAGGCGGTCCAAAGATCCATCAATCCCCCAAAGAGCGATACACGGTGGCATGCCCCGATAATATTTTTTACGTTCACTGCGATCAGCGTAGCTGTTTGTTGCTGTACCGATTCCGCGCGCACAGCATCCACACGAAACGGTCAAAATTCCGTGAAATATCAATTTGGATTCAGGTTTTCACGCGCGGGGCCGAAATCCTAACAGACAAGCCTTAATAGTGCTGCGGCGTTATTCGACTTGGGTCGCGTATGCCTGACCACCCAAACGTGGTTGGATGCTGGCGTTGATTTATTACAAGAAAAAGAAATCGGAGTGACAGCGTTATGAACAGCTTGCGCAGTGTGTCGATCAGCCGACGCTTGTGGCTCATTTTGATTGTGGCGGTGGTCATGTTGTTGACCTTGGGCGTGTTGATGCTCAAGCAGATCCACGATGACCTGTACCACGCCAAGGCGCAGAAAACCCAGCATGTGGTGCAGACCGCCAGCGGCCTGCTGACCTATTACCACGACCTGGAAACCGCTGGCACCCTGACCCGCGAAGCCGCACAGAAGCAAGCGCTGACCGCCATTCGTGGCCTGCGCTACGACCAGAGCGATTACTTTTGGATCAACGACCTCACCCCCGTGATGGTCATGCACCCGACCAACCCCAAACTCGAAGGCCAGAACCTTTCGGCGATCCGCGACCCAGACGGTTTCGCGGTGTTCAACGAGATGGTCGCGATCGCCAAAAGCAAAGGCGCGGGCATGGTCGATTACCGCTGGCCCAAGCCCGGTGCCAGCGAACCGGTGGCGAAAACCTCCTATGTAAAATTGTTCGAGCCGTGGGGCTGGGTGCTCGGTTCGGGCGTTTACGTCGATGATGTGCAGAGCGAGTTCCGGGGGCAGTTGATCAAGGCTTCGGTGATTGGTTTGGTGATCGCCGTGATCATGGCCCTGCTGGTGATTTTGATTGCCCGCAGCATCGTCCGTCCGTTGCAGGAAACCGTGAACGCCATGGCCAACATCGCCAGCGGCGAGAGCGACCTGACCCGCAGCCTCGACACCCACGGTCAGGACGAAGTCACGCAACTGGCGCATCACTTCAACGCCTTCACCGCCAAGTTGCGCCGGGTCATCGGTGACCTGCAGGTTTCGGCCAGTGCGCTGGGTCAGTCGTCCAGTGAACTGGGCAACGATGCGACTCAGGCCCAGCAGCGCAGCCAACAGCAATCGCAGCAGATGGAACTGGTGGCGACCGCAATCAACGAAGTGACCTACGGCGTGCAGGATGTGGCGAAGAACGCCGAACATGCTGCCGCTGAAATGCGCGATGCCGAAGCTCAGGCGCAGCAGGGCCAGATCAACATCGACGGCAGTCTGCAACAGATCGACAAGTTGTCCGGAACCATTGACCAAGCGGTCGAAGTGATTCGCACCCTGGCGGCCGAAAGTACGCAGATCGGCAGTGTGCTGGAGGTGATCCGCTCGATTGCCGAGCAAACCAACCTGCTGGCGCTCAACGCGGCCATCGAAGCGGCCCGCGCCGGGGAACAGGGCCGGGGCTTTGCGGTGGTGGCCGATGAAGTGCGGTTGCTGGCGCAGCGCACGCAAAAGTCGACGGCGGAAATCCAGAGCATGATCGAACGCCTGCAGAATCATTCCGAAGCGGCGGTGAAAGTCATTGGCGACAGCAGCAAGGCCTCGCAACTGACCATCGAACAGGCCGGCCTCGCCGGTGCCAGCCTTAACGCGATCGGCCAGGCCCTGCGCAATCTCAACGGCCTGAATGCCTCGATTGCCAGCGCCACACTGCAACAGGCGCATGTGGTCGAGGACATCAACCAGAACGTCACGCAGGCCGCCGGTCTGTCGCACAGTACGGCGCTGGCGGCGGAGCAGTCGAGTGCGGCGAGCGTCAAGCTTGGGCAGTTGAGTGAACAGCTGAACCAGCTTCTGCGCCAGTTCCGCGTCTGACCCCGCTCCCCCTGTAGGAGTGAGCCTGCTCGCGATAGCGTCGTATCAGTCAACCACAGAGCGGCTGACCCACCGCCATCGCGAGCAGGCTCACTCCTAC
>NZ_JASCPO010000276.1:0-6760 GCF_029960145.1 Pseudomonas sp. PS01299
ATGACCTGATGGCGGCGCGGGAAGGGCTTTGATTCTCTAGTGCCGGCACTGGCCCTTTCGCGAGCAAGCTCGCTCCCACATTTAGTACTGTGTACGCAGAACCAATGTGGGAGCGAGCTTGCTCGCGAAGGCGTCAGTAGCATCAACACACACCGCATCATTTCCCAGGTTGACGATCAACAACCGGCAGCTCAGTCTGCCGGTTCTCTTTTTTGTCTCGGGGGTGGTCGATGCCTTTCTTCACGGTTGACGGACAAGCGCTGCACTACATTGATCAAGGCTCCGGCCCGGCCGTGTTGCTGGCGGGCAGTTATCTGTGGGACACGGCCATGTGGGCGCCGCAGATCGCTGCGCTGTCGCCGCACTACCGGGTGATTGCGCTGGACCTGTGGGGCCACGGCGAATCCGGGCGCTTGCCGCCAGGCACCACCTCGCTGGATGACATCGCGCGGCAGGTCGAGGCCTTGCTCGATCACCTGCAGATCGAACAGATAACGCTGGCGGGGCTGTCGGTCGGCGGCATGTGGGGCGTGCGTCTGGCGTTGTTGGCACCGCAGCGGATCAACGGTCTGGTGCTACTCGACACCTACGTCGGCGTCGAGCCTGAGCCGACCCGTCAGTACTATTTCTCGCTGTTCAAGCAAATCGAGGAAAGCGGCGAGATTGCGCCTCAGTTGCTCGACATCGTGGTGCCGATCTTCTTCCGCCCGGGCATCGATCCGCAGTCGCCGCTGTATCAGGACTTCCGCGCCAAACTGGCGGCCTACACCGCGGATCGCCTGCGCGAAAGCATCGTGCCGATGGGGCGTATCACCTTCAGTCGTGATGATCTGTTGCCGCGCCTGGGCGAACTGAATGCCGCGACCACCCTGGTGCTGTGCGGCGATCAGGACAAACCGCGACCGCCGTCGGAGGCACAGGAAATGGCTGAATTGATCGGTTGCCCGTGGGTACTGGTGCCGGAAGCGGGGCATATCTCCAGTCTGGAGAATCCGCAGTTTGTGAGCGAGGTGTTGTTTACTTTTTTGGCTGAGCGCAACCGCTAAACCGTGTCATCGTTCTTTTCGCGAGCAAGCCCGCTCCCACAGTGACCGCGGTGATCCCTGTGGGAGCGGGCTTGCTCGCGAAGAGGCCCGATCAGGCAATAAAGAAGCCGGACTCACTTTGGCCCGAGAATTTTCGCCAGTTTCTCCGGCGAAGGCGCGCCTTGCTGCTGTTGCAGCTCGCCCTTGTCATCCATGTAGAAAATCGCCGGTGTCGCCTGCAGTTCCAGGTCTTCCATCAACTGCATGTTGGCGGCCAGTTTGGTCTGCACCGCTTTTGGAATGTCTTTCAATGGTTTGAGGGTGCTGGCCTTGCCGGCCTTTTCGTGATCTTCCAGGGCCTTGGCCGGATCTTTCGCCGCCAGCAGCGCGGCGGATTTCGCCGGGCTGTCTTCGCGGATGATCCCGACCATGATGTGCCGCAGCTGCACCTTGCCGGCCTTGACCCATGGTCGCGCCTGTTCCCAGAACATGTTGCAGTACGGACAGTTGGGATCGCTGAACAGGTACACGGTGCGCGGCGCGTCCTTGTTGCCGTCCTGAATCCAGTTGCTGGCTTCGAACTTGCCCCAGATTTCCTTGGCCATCGGCGCATAGACCAGTTTCTGCAACGGCTCGCTGCTCAGATCCTTGCCGTCGGCGTCGTACAGATTGCCGAGCAGCACGTGTTTCCCGTCCGGCGTCAGGTACAACGCCATGCCACGGTTCTGGTACTGCGCCGCATAACCACGCAAGCCGTCCGGGGCGTCGAACTGGCCAACGATTTTTGCGCCCTTGGCTTCGATCTGCTTGATCGCGGCGGGCAATTCTTCGGCGGCCTGCACCGACGGCAGGTGCAGCAGGGCAGTGCCCAGAGTCAGCGTCAGCAGGTGGCGGAGGCGGGGCATGGCAGTTTCCTTGCAGAGGTGGCCGGTGCGGCGGTTGGATTCGGGATGTCGAAATTTTCCAGGGCGCGGGCCAGGCTGGCGTTCGACAGTTCGCCCAGATGACTGCTCAGCAAGCGACCGTCAGGGCTATAGAACAGCGTAGTCGGCAACGCCATGGAGCCCACGGCCTGACCCAGTCGACCGCTGCGGTCGAACAGTACGTTGTTCAGGCTCAGGCCCTGGGTTTCCAGGAAGGTGGCAACGCTTTGCATGCTTTCGGCCTGATTGACGAACAGAAAGGTCAGGTCCGGGCGTTGTTGTTGAGCGTTTTCCAGCACCGGCATCTCGCGCCGGCAGGGCGGGCACCAGGTTGCCCAGAGGTTGATCACCAATGGACCGCCCTGATAGTCGCTGAGCTGGATGGTCTCGCCTGCGGCGTTGCGCAGGGTGATTTCCGGCAGGCGCGTGCCTTGTTCGTAGATGTTCAGTGACAGGGTCGCCAACAACCAGAACAGCACGCCGCTGGCCACGCCAAAACCCAATGGCCGACGCAGGCCCGGGCGGCGCCAGCCGCGATAGAGAGCGGTGAGCAGCAGCACGATCACCCCCGGCCAGGCGAGGAATCCACCATCGCGCAGGTCGATGATCTGCCACGGATCGTTGCGATAGTGGCCCCAGTACAGGGCGACAAACGCCACGCGTGCCGCGAGCATGCCCAGCAGAAACAGGCTGAACAGCGCCGACTCGGGGTTATCGCCGCCACGCTTGGCCACCCGCCAGCCGACAAAGGTCGCCAGCGCCAGGGCACTGATCAGCAGCAGGTGGTTAAGCGCGATGGCAAAGGTGCCGAGGGTGAACGTCAGCATTTAATTGGCGTCTCGGGTGGTGGTCCAGCGTTGCAGGAACGTCTCGGCATCCACCTCACCGGTGATGCGCTGGCTACGTCGTTCTTCGCCGTCGGTGCCGATCCAGACAAAACTCGGTGGCCCCGGGACTTTGTAGCGGCCGAGCAGCTCGCGGCTGGCGGCGTTGTCAGCAGTGACATCGAGGCGCAGCAGGCGCACATCACTCAGCGCCTGCATGACCTTGTCCTTGCCGAACACCTGTTTCTCCATGACTTTGCACGACACGCACCAGTCGGCGTAGTAATCGAGCAGCACCCACTGGCCCTGGGCTTTGGCGCTATCCAGTTCACGCTGCAGGGCTGCCGGATCCTTGATCGTGGTGAACGCGTCATGCCCGCTCGGCGTGGTGCTGGCGACCCTGCCGGCGCTGTACACCTGCAGCGGTTGATAAGGGTCGTCACTGCCACCGGCAGCGCCGATCAGCAACAGGCTGCCCCACAGACCGAGCAGCAACGAACTGGCGCCGAACACCTGGGCAACCCGGCCGAAACCTTCAGATTGCTTCCAGGCACAGAACGCGGCGATCAGCAGCAACGCGCCACACAGGCCCAGCCACAGCGACGAGTCCAGCACCGGGCGCAACATCAGCAGTGCGGTCGCGAGGAACAGGAAACCGAAGATGCCCTTGAGCAGGTTCATCCACGCTCCGGGTTTCGGCAGAAAGCGATTGCCGACGGTCACCAACAGCAATAGCGGCACCCCGATACCGATGCCCAGCGCAAACAGAATCAAGCCACCGTGCAGCGCATTGCCGCTCTGCGCGATGTACAGCAAAGCACCGGCCAGTGGCGCGGTCATGCACGGACCGACCAGCAGACCGGACAACGCACCGAGCACCCCGGCACCGATCAGGCTGCCGCCATTGCGACTGCGCGAAGCGTGTTCGAGGCGGTCACGCAGGGCCACCGGCAATTGCAATTCGAAGAAGCCAAACATCGGTAGCGCCAGCACCACGAACACTGCTGCAAATGCACCGAGCAGCCATGGATTTTGCAGCCAGGCCTGCAGGTTGGCGCCGAGCAGCGCAGCGATCACCCCCATCGCCGCATACACCAGCGCCATGCAGATCACATAGCTGCTGGCCAGGGCAAAACCACGGCGCGGGGTGGCGCCGCTGCCGACAATCATGCCCGCCAGAATCGGTAGCATCGGCAACGAGCACGGAGTGAACGCCAGCAACAGGCCGAGGCCGAAAAACACCAGCAGGCTCCAGCCCAGCGCCCGTTGTTGCAGGCTGCTGGCCAGGGCCTGATCCGGTGCTTCGGCACTGGCCGTTGGCGTCGCTTTGCCGCCCAGATCGATGACCCGGGTCTGCGGCGGATAACACAGGCCGGCATCGGCGCAGCCCTGATAACTGACCTTGATCTGACCGCTGGCCGAGGCCGGAATTTTTACCTCCAAGCCCTGGCGATACACCGGTTGTTCACCGAAGAACTCGTCACTGTGCGACTCGCCCTCGGGCAGCGCAGGCTGCTGCTCGGCCGTCAAACCGTCGAATTTCAGGCGTTTCTGGTACAGGTAATAGCCGTCGGTGATTTGCCAGAACAGCTGGGTTTCCCCGGACTCAAGGCGTTCGGAGGTGAGCACGAAGGCTTTGTCGACCGGCAGAAACTCCGGTTTGGTCTCGAATGGGTTGTTTCCCGCCTGGGCCAGGCCGGAGATCAGCAGTGCAAACAAAAGAAAAAAATGACGCATGGAGGAGCCTTGTCCCTGTGCAAGTGTGGGCACAATGGTGGATGGCGATTAACCGATGATTAACCGTCACGCCCTTGTCGCTATGGCGTTGGGCGCCATAATGTCAGCTTAATCGGCCAACGGCCTAATCGGCTTTTTTCTACGGGACGGATCATGCACGTACTGGTTTGCGAAGACGATGAACTGATCGCCAGCGGTATCGTTGCCGGTCTCACGGCGCAGGGCCTGACGGTCGAGCACGTCAACACCGCCTCGAAAGCACGGGCGATGCTCAAAGTTGCCGAATTCGACGTGATGGTGCTCGATCTCGGCCTGCCCGACGAAGATGGCCTCAAGTTGCTGCAACAACTGCGTCAGCAGGGCCTGGAAATTCCGGTGCTGATCCTGACCGCACGCGACTCGGTGACCGACCGGGTCGATGGCTTGCAGGCCGGGGCTGACGATTACCTGCTCAAACCCTTCGATCTGCGGGAATTGTTCGCCCGTCTGCAAACCCTGCTGCGCCGGGTCGCCGGGCGTAGCGTCAACCTGATCGAGCACGGCGCACTGACCTACGATCCAAGCAGCCGCGAAACCACGTTGGCCGGGCAACCGGTGGACTTGTCGCGCCGCGAGCAATCGCTGTTGCAGGCGCTGCTGCACAACCGTGGCCGAGTACTGTCCACCGAGCAGTTGAAGGACAGCGTCTACGGCTTCAATGACGAGCTGGAGAGCAACGCGCTGAACGTGCATATCCATCACCTGCGCAGCAAACTCGGCAAGGGCATCGTCGAAACCGTGCGCGGTCTGGGCTATCGCCTTGGGCCGGCCGATGGTGGAGAGCAGCAGAAGTGATGAGTCTGCGTCTGCGCCTGAGTCTGACCCTCGGCGCCGCGTTCGCCCTGATCTGGGCACTGGCTGCGGCCTGGATGCTCAGCGACTTGCGCAATCAAATGATGTTTTCCCTCGACCAGCGGCTGGTAGCCTCGGCGCGCATGGTCGCCGGGCTGCTGGAGCAACTGCCGGCGCTGCCGAGCAAGGGCGAGGGCACCCATTTCAGTGCCGAACAACTGAACATTCCCGGCGGCATGGCCTGTCAGGTCAGTTCGTTGCGCGGGGAGATTCTGGCACGCAGCCACAGCAGCCCCGAGCAAACCCTGGAAGCGGAAAAGATGGGCTTCCATGACCAGCTTATCGATGGCGCGCCGTGGCGCAGTTTCACCCTGGCCAGGGGCGATGTGCGGATCACCACCGCTGATCGGCAGATCGAACGCGAAGCGCTGAACATGTCGATTTTGCTGGCGGCCTCGGTGCCGGTCGGCGTGGCGTTGCTCGGTTGCCTGTGCCTGCTGTGGTTGGGCATCGGTCAGGGCCTGGCGCCGCTCAATCGTCTGCGTGAAGCACTGATGCGACGTAATGCCGACTCGCTTGAGCCATTGCAGTTGCAATCGTTTCCCAGCGAATTGAAACCGTTGCTCGATACCCAGAACCAGCTGTTCCAGCGCATCGGCAAGACCATCGAGCGTGAACGCCGCCTGACCGGTGATGCCGCCCACGAACTGCGCAGCCCGTTGACGGCGATCAAGACCCACCTGCAAGTGGCACGCATGACCGAAGGCAGTGCCCGCGATCAGTCGCTGGCACGCGCCGAAGAGGGTGCCGACCGCATGCACCGCACCCTTGAGCAACTGCTGTTGCTGGCGCGGGTCGAGGGCAGTCTGTCGTTCGATGACGGCGTGCAGTGCAGCGCCGAACAGGTGGCGAAACTGGCGATGCAGGATGCGGCTGGTGGCGAGCGTCAGCGCATCAAGCTGCAATTGCCCAAGCAGCTCTCCAGTGCGCCGGTGCAAATGCCGGCGGTGCTGTCGATTGCCGCGTTGCGCAATCTGCTCGACAACGCCCTGCGCCATACCCCGGCGGATGCTGAGGTGGAGCTGAGTCTGGAAACGGTCGGCCAGCGCGCCCGCTTTGTGGTGCGCGACCACGGCCCGGGGATTGCGGCGCAAGATCTGCAGCACCTGACCCAACGCTTCTGGCGCAACGGCCAGAGCACCGGCTGCGGTCTCGGTCTGGCCATCGTGCAAGCCATCGTCCAGCGCTGCGCCTGCACCCTGCATTTCGACAGCCGCCCGGATGGCTTGCGCGTCGAGTTGACCATGCCGCTGCAACCTGTCTGAACCAGCAAAAATCCGCTGTGGGAGCGGGCTTGCTCGCGAAGGCGTCCGGTCAGTCGACAGGTTGCTGACTGGCACGCCGCCTTCGCGAGCAAGCC
>NZ_JASCPO010000277.1:0-6696 GCF_029960145.1 Pseudomonas sp. PS01299
CGAAAGCGGTGGGTCAGTCACTTCATTGTTGACTGATGCACCGCTTTCGCGAGCAAGCCCGCTCCCACATTGGTTATGTGTCAAAGCTCACATTTGGTGCATGTAAAAATCTTCACGCACCAAAACCTTCCAAAATTCTGCAACATCTTGAAACATCCTCTACGCTCCGACAGGGATTTCCTACATCTCGTCCGGTTGGCAAGCCCCTTGCTCTAGCCCTCCTACAAGTCCACTGCTGGAAGCTTTCCGATGCTGGTGATTCATCGCAGAATCGACCCTCAACCTGTCTGGTCCGCCGAGTTGCACCTGACCTTCGAAGCGCGGAGCAAAAGCCGTCTGCGCTGTTTCAGTGCCGATGGCGAAGACGTCGGGTTGTTTCTGGAGCGCGGTCAGGCACCGTTATATGACGGCGAATGCCTGCAGGCCGAGGACGGCCGCATCGTTCGCGTCTGCGCCCGCCCCGAGCAACTGCTGCACGTCACCTGCGCCAATGCCTTCGAACTGACCCGCGCCGCCTATCACCTCGGTAACCGCCACGTCGCCTTGCAAGTCGGCGATGGCTGGCTGCGTCTGCTCGATGATTACGTGCTCAAGGCCATGCTCGAACAGCTCGGCGCCCAGGTCGAGGCGATAGAAGCACCGTTCCAACCGGAACACGGTGCCTACGGCGGCGGCCATCACCATTCGCGGCATGGCGACGAAGATTTCAACTACGCGCCCAAACTCCATCAGTTCGGCGTCCGTCTGTGAACCCGGCCTGGGCGCTGTTGCGCCTGGCCAGTCCGCAATTGCCGATTGGCGGCTACAGCTATTCGCAAGGCCTGGAAATGGCGGTGGATAACGGCCGCGTGAACAACCCGGACAGCGCCCGCCGCTGGATCAGCGATCAACTACTGCTCAACCTCGCCCGTTTCGAGGCGCCGCTGCTGCTGGCTCATTGTCAGGCCGCGGCCGAAGAAAACTGGCCCGAGTTGCTGCATCTCTGCGAAACCCACCGTGCCAGTCGCGAGACCCGTGAGTTGCATCTGGAGAGCCGGCAGATGGGCTACTCGCTGCAGCAATTGCTCAACGGTTTGCCGGAACTCGACGCGCCGGCCCGCAGCTTTCTTGAGCAATGCGCTGAACCGCACCTGGCCCTTGGCTGGGCACTCGCTGCCCGCGCCTGGCAGATCAGCCCACAGGACGCCCTCGCTGCGTGGCTATGGAGCTGGCTGGAAAACCAGCTCGCGGTACTGATGAAAACCCTGCCGCTGGGCCAGCAAGCCGCCCAGCGCCTGACCAGCGAACTGTTGCCGTTGCTGCAACAGGCGCAGCAGGACGCCACCCGCATCAATCCCGAACACATCGGCAGCGCCGCATTCGGCCTGTCTCTGGCGTGCATGGCGCATGAGCGCCAATACAGCCGTCTGTTTCGCTCTTAGGGCCTGTCATCTTGGAGAAGCACATGAACACACAACCCCTGCGCGTCGGCATCGGCGGCCCGGTCGGTTCCGGCAAGACTGCATTGACCCTGGCCCTGTGCCTGGCGTTGCGCGATCGCTACAACCTGGCCGTCGTTACCAACGACATCTACACCCGCGAAGACGCCGACTTTCTGGTGCGCAACGAAGCGCTGGCACCGGAGCGGATCATCGGCGTGGAAACCGGTGGCTGCCCGCACACGGCGATCCGCGAAGACGCTTCGATCAACCTCGAAGCCGTCGATCAACTGAACCGGCGCTTTCCGGGGCTGGACCTGATTCTGGTGGAATCCGGTGGCGACAACCTGTCGGCAACCTTCAGCCCGGAGCTGTCAGACCTGACCATTTACGTGATCGACGTCTCCGCCGGCGACAAGCTGCCGCGCAAGGGCGGCCCGGGGATCTGCAAGTCCGACCTGCTGGTGATCAACAAAATCGACCTGGCGCCGCTGGTAGGTGCCTCGCTGGAAATGATGGATAGCGACACCCAGCGCATGCGCAACGGCAAGCCATTCGTCTTCAGCAACCAGAAAACCGGCCAGGGCCTGGAAGACATCATCGCCTTCATCGAGCGCCAGGGCCTGCTGAACGCCGCCTGATTCAATGACCAACAAGGAAGCTTATCCATGACACTCAAACGCATTCTCGGCGCCGTGGCGCTGCTGCTGACCCCGGCACTCGCCTTCGCCCACCCGGGCCACGGCGACAGCGGCTTGATCGCCGGCATCAGCCACCCGATCGGCGGCCTCGACCACTTGCTGGCGATGGTTGCAGTCGGCCTGTGGGCCGCGCAGCAGCAAGGCGCGGCACGCTGGGCGCTGCCCTGCACATTCGTCGGCACCATGCTGATCGGCGGCATGCTCGGTTTTGAAGGGCTGGAGTTGCCGGCGCTGGAAAGCGGGATCGCCGCTTCGGTGCTGGCGCTGGGTCTGGCGGTGGCACTGGCGGTGCGTCCACCGCTGGTGATGGCGGTGGCGGCGACGGCGTTGTTTGCGCTGTTCCATGGTGTGGCGCATGGCCTGGAACTGCCGGACATGAGCAGCCCTTGGGCGTATGCCGCCGGTTTCGTCGCGGCGACTGCAGCGCTGCATGCGGCGGGTTATGGCCTGGTGCGCGTGTTGCCTCAGGCTGCTGCACCATTGGTGCGAGTGGCGGGGGCTGCTTCGGCGGTGACCGGTGCATGGTTGCTGGCCGGCTGATCCTTATCGCCTGAACCGGCCTCTTCGCGAGCAAGCCCGCTCCCACCCTGGATTTGCGGTGTACACAAAACCTGTGGGAGCGGGCTTGCTCGCGAAGGCGGACTGACAGACACCGCGTCTCATCAGGCCGTCGCTCTGCTACCATGTCGCGCAATCGCCCCAGCCGTGACGACGTCCGCCAATGCCCCATGCTTGCCGCTCCACCTCCCTGCCCGAATTGACCGCCCTGTTCAGCAACGTGCAACAGCACTTTCTGAACGTGATCGTGCCGCTTTGGCAAGGCCCGGGCTGGAACGCCGACATGGCGCTGCCCTACGAGGCACTCGACGCGGCGCATCAACCTTTGCCACCGCAACGCTATCGGGCGATGGCCTGCGCACGGCAGCTGTACCTGTTTTCCAGCCTGATCGGGGTTGTGGATAACGCCGAGGCGCGCGCCGCCGCGCTGTTCCGCTCGCTGCAACGGCATTTCCACGATGCCGAGCACGGCGGCTGGTTCTACAGCATCGACGCGCAAGGCAAGCCGCTGGATCAGCGCAAAGACCTCTACACCCACGCTTTCATCCTGTTCGCCTGCGCCCATTACTGGGCCAAGTCCCGGGAGCCGCTGGTGGAATCCACGCTGAACGCCGCACTGGAAATCATCGGTCGGCGCTTCGCCACCGGTGATGGCCTGTACGAAGCCTGTCTGGACCGCGACTGGATAACCCTGCAAACCGGGCCACTGCAAAACCCGCTGATGCACTTGGCCGAAGCATTTCTCGCCACCCTCGCCGTGCGCGAAGACGCGGCGACGCAGCAAGCGCTGCTCGAGTTATGCACAGCCATGCACAAGCAGTTCGTCGACCCGCAACATGGCGTGTTGATGGAAAAACCACTGGGGGCTGTGGATAACTGGTACGAACCGGGGCATCAGTTCGAGTGGTATTTCCTGCTTGAATCTTCAGCCCTGCTGCGCGGTTCGAAACTGCATGCAGCGCTGGACCGGGCATTCGCTTTCACCGAGCAATTCGGTGTTGAACAGCCTTCAGGGGCGGTGCGGGCGATGCTCGATCTGGAACTGGACGGTCGCCCGAAAGATTCGACTCAGCGCATCTGGGCTCAGGCGGAATACCTGCGCGCCCTGACCTTGCGCCCGGACAGCGAAGGCACCGTGCTGCGCCAGTTGCAGGCGCTGCAGCAGCGGTTTCTGCATGCGGGCGGGTGGCATGAATGCCGAGATGAGCTGGGAGAGGTCAGCCGCAAGGACATGCCTTCGACGACGCCTTATCACCTGGCGACGTGCTACAGCGGGCTGGCTGAATATCTGCGTTGATTGAAAAATAGCTTTCGCGAGCAAGCCCGCTCCCACAGGGGAATTTCGGCGAACACATAATCTGTGAACAGCCTGGATCCCTGTGGGAGCGGGCTTGCTCGCGAATAGCCGTTACACGGTCTCTAGGCAATCCACTTCTTGTCACCGGTAAAGCTGATCGTCAACCAGCGTGCCGCATCCGGCTCGCCGAGCTGCGCCGAGATTTCCTCCCGCAACACATCCAGCTGACCTACGCTGCTCAGCGCATAATCCGCCGGCAACACCACATGAATCTCGATAAACCGCGCCCGCCCGTGCTTCTGCACGTAGGTCACGTAATCATCGAAACCATGCTCGACCTTCGCCGCTTCCATGACCTGACGCACCTGATCATCCAGGGTGTCCGGGGCAATACCCAGTACATCACGCAGTGCCGGGCCGAGGATTTTGAACGCCGGTGGCAACATGGTCAGCGCCAGCACGATCAGGATCAGCGGGTCGACAAACTTCGCCCACTCGTCAAAGCCCTGGGCCTTGAGCAGCAACGCGGCGAGAAAACTGATCAACAGGCCGACCGAGAGCATCGCGTCCACCAGCCAGCTGATGTTGTCGAACTGGATCAGGCTGGACTTGAGCTTGCGATTGCGCCGACGCACGTAGAAGAAATAGGCGAATTCGACGACGGTGAACACCGCCGCATAAATGATCACCAGCCCCAGCTCGATCTCGCGGCCACCGTTGATGATGCCGAACACACCGTTGAGAAACGCATAGATCGCGATCAACAGCAGGAAGCTGCCTTCGATCAGCAGCACCATCGGCTCCAGATGCCAGAAACCGAACTGGAAGCGGTGATTGCTCTCTTTGGCGATCAGCCGGGCGGTGATCAGCATCAGCACTTTGATGAACGTTGCGATCAGCGAGAAAAAACCATCGAAAAGGATGGATTGCGAACCTGAAACAAAACCGGTGACGATCCCGGCAATCGACACCGCGAACATCAGGATGGTCGATTGTTTGAGCAGTGACTGCTCACCTCGGTTACTCACTTTAACTCCTCGAAAACCTTGAAAACCGCAGGGTGCGGTGGGGTTGTTGCGAGGAGAGTTTACCTTATCGGTATTTATTGCCTGTGACGGCCCCTTCGCGAGCAAGCTCGCTCCCACATGAGACCGCGATCAAATGTGGGAGCGAGCTTGCTCGCGAATGGCCTCAACGCGGTGTCAGGCCTTGTTACGCTCAATCGCAAACCCCGCCCAGGTCTGACTCACCGGCATCAGTTCCAGGCTGTTGATGTTGATGTGCGCCGGGGCGTTGAGCACCCAGAAGATGGTCTCGGCGATGTCCTGCGGCTGGATCGGCTCGGCACCGGCGTAAGTGGCGTTGTAGCGTTCCTGGTCACCGGCAAAGCGCACCAGCGAGAACTCGCTTTCGCACAGACCCGGCTCGATGTTGCTGACGCGCACGCCGGTGCCCTGCAGGTCGCAGCGCAGGTTCAGCGAGAATTGCTTAACGAACGCCTTGGTCGCGCCATACACGTGGCTGCCCGGGTACGGGTAGTTGCCGGCGATGGAGCCGAGGTTGACGATACCGGCGCCACGGCCGTGAGCGATCAAACGCGGCAGCAGCAGACGAGTGCTGTACATCAGGCCTTTGACGTTGGTGTCGACCATAGTGTCCCAGTCGTCGAGGTCGCATTTGGGCGCCGGATCGACGCCCAGCGCCAGCCCGGCGTTGTTGATCAGGCCACGCAGCTTGGCGAACGACGGCGGCAGATTGGCAATTGCCTCTTCCATCGCCTTGCGGTCACGCACGTCGAGCACCAGGCCATGCACTTCAGTCTGCTTCGACAACTCGGCGCACAGCGCGTCGAGACGTTCTGCACGACGGCCGGTCAACACCAGTTTCCAGCCAGCCTCGGCGAAACGACGGGCACAGGCTTCACCAAAACCGGAGGTTGCGCCGGTAATAAACAGGGTGTTGGACATCGTGTTCTCCTTGCGTCGGCCGCCAGCGCGGCCATTGGAATAGAAAATCAGCAGCCAGCATGCCCGGCCCGGCATTTACGAGCAACACCCGCACCGGGACAA
This sequence comes from Pseudomonas sp. PS01299, assembly GCF_029960145.1. NCBI lineage: Bacteria > Pseudomonadati > Pseudomonadota > Gammaproteobacteria > Pseudomonadales > Pseudomonadaceae > Pseudomonas > Pseudomonas sp. PS01299. Next base: position 6,044 of record NZ_JASCPO010000277.1, read on the forward strand.
CTTCCGATCAAATTTTGATCAACCGTCGCTACGCCATACCTGCCGTGGCCTGTAGCCATGTGCACGCACGTTATCCACAGTCCCTTCCACAGTTTCCGGGGGCAAGTAGAACCGCGCAAAGCCGCGCCATACAAGGCTTTGCGCGGGAAACAGAAAGTTTTTTGCTTGACCCTGAAGCGGCTGATGTGCCGGAGATGGCATTTTGCACGACCGGACGGTCAGTGCAGTGATTGCGCGAGGCCAGTAATTACGGCCCTCAGCGGAGTCTTTCCAGAGTTTAGTCACAGACTTATCCACAGGCTTGTTCACATCGGATTGTCGCCACAGCGCAGCCTAGAAAAAGGTTGACAACAGCGTCTTCAGCTCCAGCAAAAACGCCTGATCAAAAAGCGATCACCAGCCTGCAAGCCACGGAACAAAAGGGCTTCAGCCAGCTACTCCCACGTTATTCACAGCCAGCTCCACAGTAAACGGGGACAAGTCAAAACTGTGGAAAAACAGCCATTTGCAGCGTCTATATGTCGCGCTTTGGCAGCTATGGGAATTTGTTTTCCACAATTCTGAAATCTGGCGCAGATCAACTGTGGGAGCGGGCTTGCTCGCGAAGAGGATGTGTCATAAAACACGGCGTTATCTGACACACCCTCTTCGCG
>NZ_JASCPO010000278.1:0-6694 GCF_029960145.1 Pseudomonas sp. PS01299
CGAAAGCGGTGTGTCAGATTAATTTATGTCGACTGACACTCCGCCTTCGCGAGCAAGCCCGCTCCCACAGGTTTCGGGTCAAGTCATGTCAGGCAACCACAACCTGAACCGCGCCCCACCCAGCGGCGAACTTTCAACCGTCAAGGTCCCGCCCTGCGCCTCCAGCGCCCGACGGCTGATGGCCAGGCCCAGACCAAAGCCGCCGGTAGCCCGATCACGACTGCGATCAAGTCGATAAAACGGTTCAAAAATCCGCTCACGCTCATCATCCGGGATGCCAATGCCATCGTCGTCGACCCAGATCTCGCAACCATCGGGGCTGACCTGCACGCCAATCTGAATGCGTTTTTCGCAATAGCGCATGGCATTGCGCAGCAGGTTCTGGATCGCTCGGGCGGTCAGGCGCGGATCCAGCGTGAAACGTTCGAGCTGACCGTGCAGCAGCACATCGATGACGATGTCCGGCGAGTCCAGTTCTTCATCGACACTGCCCAGAATGCTGTCGATAAACTCATCCAGCGAAACCTCGACCTGTTCCGGCAACTGCGCCGGGTTCTGCAGGCGGCTGTAGGACAGCAGTTCCAGCACCAGCTCATCCAGTTCCCGAATGTGTGCGACCAGTCCTTGCAGGCGCTCGCGACTGGTCGCCGGCAAATCATCGGACAGCGCCAGGGCCAGACCGAAGTCCAGACGGGTCAGCGGCGTGCGCAATTCGTGGGACACCGCATTCAGCAGGTCGCGCTGCTGGTTGAGCAGATTTTCGATATCGCCGGCCATGGTGTCGAACACGTTGGCCAGGCTGCCGATGTTGGAACTGGCGGGGATTTGCGTGCGCTCGTTCAGGTGGCCCTTGCCGAAGCGTTCGGCGGCGCCCTTGAGGCGCTCCAGATCGCGCCAGTGCGGACGAATCCACAGTAGCAGGCAGGCGAGCATGCTCGCACCGATCAGCACGTTGATGCTCCAGTACAACAGATTGACGTCCAGCGGATCCGGCGGCACTACCATCTGCACGGCAACGTCTTCGTTCAGCGGCGTGACCGCCAAGGTGCGCCATCCCCAATCGCCAATGCGCACCACGTTTTCCCCGGCGCGCAAGCGCACTTGCTCGGGGGCGGTGAACCCGGCGTCGTCGATGCGCGCCAGTGCGATGTGCAGCGGCTGGAAGTCCTTGTCCATCGACTGCGCCAAGGCTGGCCACTGATCCTGTGGCACCGCGTGAAACTGCCGGGTGATCAGCGATTGCAGGCCGCGCGAATAGTCGAGGTTGTAGGTGATGAAGCGCTCGCGGAACGCCATGATCACCAGATCCGGCACCAGATAGATCGCCGCGCTGTAGGAGACGATCGTCACCAGATACAGGCGAAAGAGGATTCTGAACATCAGCTCAGCATTCCCACTCGGAGCGGCTGAACAGGTAACCCTTGCCCCACACGGTCTTGATCTTGCGCGCCTCGCCGGCGTGATCGTCGAACTTGCGCCGCAGCTTGGAAATCGCCACGTCCACCGAACGGTCGGTGCCGTTGAACTCGATGCCGCGCAGGCGTTGCAGGATCTGGTCGCGGCTCAGCACTTCCCCGGCATGCCGGGCCAGCACCACCAGCAAATTGTATTCGCCGCTGGACAGTTCCACCGGTTGCTCGCGCCAGGTCACGGTGCGCTCGGACAAGTCGATGCACAGATTGCCCATCACAATCCGGTCATTGACCGTCATCGGTTCACCGAGGCTGCTGCGCCGCAGCAACGTACGCACCCGGGCCAGCAAAACCCGTGGCTCGCACGGTTTGGTGACGTAATCGTCGGCGCCCATTTCCAGGCCCAGCACCTGATCGTGACTGTCGTCGCGGGCGGTCAGCATCAGGATCGGCAGCGTCGCCGAATCGGCCCGCAGCAGGCGGCAGACTTGCAAGCCGTCAAGGCCCGGCAGCATCAGGTCGAGGATCACCAGATCCGGCGGATTGATCCGTGCCCGCTCGCGCACGTGGTCACCACGGCCGATCACGCTGACGGAATAGCCGTTGCGCTCCAGGTAGCTGGAAATCAGTTCGGCGAGGGCGGTGTCGTCTTCGACCAGGAGGATGTTGGGCATGGGGTGTTCCAGGAAAGTGCTGTGGCGACTGTTTGGGCCTCATCGCGAGCAGGCTCACTCCTACAAGGTTCGTGTCTGACACAGTTCCAATGTAGGAGTGAGCCTGCTCGCGATGGCGGTTTATCTGTCGCAATAAATTTCAAGGCGTAAAGGATATACGCCCTCGCCCGTCCCTGAGTAAAACCCTTACACAATTTCACACAGCGCCTACAAAGCTTCACCGCTACCCTCGGCGTCTGGCCTTAGGATGCGGGCTTCAATATTGGGGGTGGTACATGTCAAAAAATCTTCTGGCCGGGCTCGGCCTGATCGCCGCTGCGCTGTTGCTGAGCGCCTGTGATTCGTCCTCGAAGGCCGAAGAAGAAGCGCCGCCAGCTACCGTGCGCATCGAGACCATCGAGGCCCGCCCCCTGTCGATCAGCAGCGAACTGAGCGGTCGTATCGCCGCCCCGCGCATCGCTGAAGTGCGTGCCCGAGTGGCTGGGGTGGTGTTGCAACGGACCTTCCGTGAAGGCAGCGACGTGAAAAAGGGTGACGTGCTGTTTCGCATCGACCCGGCACCGTTCAAGGCTGATCTCGATAGCGCCGAAGCCGCGTTGCGCAAGGCCGAGGCCAATGCCTTCCAGGCCAGGCTGCAGGAACAACGCTACGCGCAGTTGATCGACGACAAGGCCATCAGCGCTCAGGATTACGACAACGCCCGCGCCAATGCCCGGCAAACCGCCGCCGATGTGGCGGCCAATAAAGCTGCAGTGGAACGCGCGAAGCTGAACCTCGGCTACGCCACCGTCACCGCGCCGATTTCCGGGCGGGTCGGCCGTGCATTGGTCACGGAAGGTGCGCTGGTCGGGCAGAACGAAACCACGCCGCTGGCGCTGATTCAGCAGCTCAACCCGATCTACGCCGACCTTACTCAGTCGACCCGTGAACTCAACGAACTGCGTCGCGCGTTCCGTTCCGGGCAGTTGCAGGCAGTCGGTCAGGATCAGGTCAAGGCCACGCTGATTCAGGATGACGGCAGCCTCTATCCGTTGCCGGGCAAATTGCTGTTCAGCGACATCAGCGTCGATCCGGGCACCGGCCAGATCATTCTGCGCAGCGAGTTCCCCAATCCCGATCTCGACCTGCTGCCGGGCAGCTTCATACGTGTACGTCTGCAACAAGCCACCGTACAGAACGGCATCACCGTGCCGCAACGTGCGGTGCAGCGTGACAGCGCGGGTATCGCCCAGGTGCTGACCGTCGACGAGCAGATGCGCGTCGCCCAGCAGCCGGTGCAATTGGGCGCGGTGCAGAACGACCGCTGGATCGTCACCGGCGGCCTCAAGCCCGGCGACCGCATTGTCATCGAAGGCCTGCAACACGCCCGTCCAGGCGAAAAAGTGCAGATCGACGACACCCCTCTTCCACTTGCCCAGACCTCTGGTCAGTAAGCAGGACGCTTTCATATGCCGCAGTTCTTTATCGATCGCCCGGTGTTCGCCTGGGTTGTCGCCCTGTTCATCCTGTTGGCCGGTGCGCTGGCCATTCCGCAATTGCCGGTGGCGCAGTACCCCGATGTCGCGCCGCCACAGATCGAAATCTACGCGGTGTACCCTGGCGCCTCGGCGCAGACCGTCGATGAAAGCGTGGTCAGCCTGATCGAAGAAGAGCTCAACGGCGCCGATCACCTGCTGTACTTCGAATCGCAGAGCAGCCTCGGCAGCGCGACGATCAAAGCGACGTTCCAGCCGGGCACTAACCCGGAACTGGCTCAGGTGGATGTGCAGAATCGCCTCAAAGTGGTCGAGTCGCGCCTGCCGCAGGCAGTCAATCAGCAAGGCCTGCAGGTGGAGAAAGTCTCTGCCGGCTTCCTGCTGCTGATCACCCTGACCTCCAGCGACGGCAAGCTCGATGACGTAGCGCTCAGTGATTATCTGGCGCGCAACGTGATGAACGAGATCAAACGCATCGACGGCGTCGGCAAGGCGCAGCTGTATGGCGCCGAACGCGCGATGCGGATCTGGATCGATCCGCAGAAGCTGATCGGTTTCAACCTGACCCCGGCTGACGTCAACGCCGCCATCGTCGCGCAAAACGCCCAGGTGTCGGCGGGCAGTATTGGCGACTTGCCCAACCCATCCTCGCAGGAAATCACCGCGACCATTCTGTTCAAGGGGCAGTTGTCGACGCCGGAAGAGTTCGCCGACATCGTGCTCAAGGCCAATCCGGACGGTTCCACCGTGCGCATCGGCGATGTGGCACGGGTCGAAGTCGGCAGTCAGGAATACCAGTTCGGCACGCGCCTGAACGGCAAGCCGTCCACCGCTGTCGGCGTGCAGTTGGCGCCTGGGGCCAATGCGCTGGCGACCGCCACATTGATCCGGGCGAAGATGGACGAACTGTCGCGCTACTTCCCCGCGGGCGTCGAATACAAGATTCCGTACGACACCTCGCCGTTCGTCAAAGTCTCGATCACCAAAGTGGTTTACACCTTGGGCGAAGCGATGCTGCTGGTGTTTGCGGTGATGTTCCTGTTCCTGCAGAACATCCGATACACGCTGATCCCGACGCTGGTGGTGCCGGTGGCCCTGATGGGCACCTTCGCCACCATGCTCGCGCTGGGTTTCTCGATCAACGTGCTGACCATGTTCGGCATGGTCCTGGCGATCGGCATTCTGGTGGACGATGCTATTGTCGTGGTGGAAAACGTCGAGCGCATCATGGCCACTGAAGGCCTGTCGCCGAAAGAAGCGACGCGCAAGGCCATGAAACAGATCACCGGGGCGATCATCGGTATTACTCTGGTGCTGGTGGCGGTATTCATCCCGATGGCATTCATGCAGGGTTCGGTGGGCGTGATTTACCGGCAGTTCTCGCTGTCGATGGCGACCTCGATCCTGTTCTCGGCGTTCCTTGCCCTGACGCTGACGCCGGCACTGTGCGCCACGCTGCTCAAGCCGATTGCCAAGGGCGAGCATCATGAGAAGAGCGGATTCTTCGGCTGGTTCAACCGCCGCTTCGAGCAACTGACCGATCGCTATCAAGGCTGGGTCGGCTACGCGCTGAAGCGCAGCGGGCGTTATCTGCTGATCTACGGCGTGCTGCTGATCGGCATGGGGTTGTGCTTTGCGCGTCTGCCCTCCTCGTTCCTGCCGGTTGAGGATCAGGGTTACACCATCACCGACATTCAGTTGCCGCCGGGTGCGAGCAAAAACCGTACGGTGCAGGTGGTCGAGCAGATCGAGGCGCACAACGCCAGTGAACCGGGGGTTGGCGACAGCACGGTGATTCTCGGCTTCAGCTTCTCCGGCAGCGGGCAGAATGCGGCGCTGGCGTTTACTACCCTCAAGGACTGGTCGGAGCGCGGCAGCGACGATTCGGCTACGTCGATTGCCGATCGCGCCAATATCGCCCTGAGCCAGATCAAGGATGCCATCGCGTTCGCTGTGTTGCCGCCGCCGGTTGACGGCCTCGGCACGTCGAGCGGCTTCGAATTCCGTCTGCAGGATCGCGGCGGCCTCGGCCACGCGACATTGATGCAGGCGCGCAGCGAACTGCTCGCCGCCGCCGAGAAAAGCCCGGTGCTGATGAACGTGCGCGAAAGCGCGCTGGCCGAAGCGCCGCAGGTGCAACTGGAGGTAGACCGCAAGCAGGCCAATGCGCTGGGCGTGTCGTTCGCCGACATCGGCAGCGTGTTGTCCACCGCCGTGGGTTCCTCCTACATCAATGATTTCCCCAATCAGGGACGCATGCAGCGGGTGGTGGTCCAGGCCGAAGGCGATCAGCGCAGTCAGGTTGATGATCTGCTGAAAATGCACGTGCGCAACAACGCCGGGCACATGGTGCCGCTGTCGGCGTTCGTTCAGGCCAAGTGGACGCAAGGCCCGGCGCAACTGACCCGTTATAACGGTTATCCGGCGATTGCGATTTCCGGCGAACCGTCGCCGGGGCACAGTACCGGCGAGGCCATGGCGGAGATCGAACGGCTGGTCGCCCAAGGGCCGAAAGGTCTGGGTCAGGAATGGACCGGGCTGTCGTTGCAGGAACGTTTGTCCGGCAGTCAGGCGCCGATCCTGCTCGGTCTGTCGTTGCTGATCGTGTTCCTGTGCCTGGCGGCGCTGTACGAGAGCTGGTCGATTCCGACTTCGGTGCTGCTGGTGGTGCCGCTGGGTGTGCTCGGCGCAGTGCTGGCGGTGACCTTGCGCGGCATGCCCAACGACGTGTTCTTCAAGGTCGGGCTGATTACCATCATCGGTCTTTCGGCGAAGAACGCGATCCTGATCATCGAGTTCGCCAAGAGCCTGTACGACGAAGGTCATGACCTGATCGATGCGACGTTGCAAGCCGCGCGCCTGCGTCTGCGGCCGATCGTCATGACTTCGCTGGCGTTCATCCTCGGCGTGGTGCCGTTGGCCATCGCCACTGGCGCCAGTTCGGCAAGCCAGCAGGCGATCGGCACCGGAGTGATCGGCGGGATGATCACGGCGACGCTGGCGGTGATCTTCGTGCCGTTGTTCTTTGTGGTAGTGATGAAGCTCGTACGACGCTTCAGCAAACACCACTGAACCCTGTGGGAGCGGGCTTGCTCGCGAAGGCTTCGTGTCAGTCAGTATTCATGTAGCTGAC
>NZ_JASCPO010000279.1:0-6683 GCF_029960145.1 Pseudomonas sp. PS01299
GTTCACAGACGAATACCGAGTCGTATCCTTCGCGAGCAAGCCCGCTCCCACATTGGATTTGTGAACGCCACAGATCCAATGTGGGAGCGGGCTTGCTCGCGAATGGGTCAACTCGGTGCCACGTCTTGCTCAGAAAGCACTGAACCGCCGAGCCAACCCCTGCTGCGCAAATTGCTCAATCACAAAATCGACAAACGCCCGAGTCTTGCCCGGCAACAATTTATGCTCGGCGTAGTAGATCGAAATGTTGCCGTCATCGATGTACCAGTCCGGCAGCACCCGTTGCAACGTGCCCGCCTCGAGGTAACCCACGGCAAACGGCATGCTGACCAGCGCGATGCCCAGCCCTTGTGCTGCCGTAGCGCAGGCGGCTTCGGAGTCGCTCATGGTCATTCGCGTCTTGAGGGTCAAGGGCTGACAGAGCTGACTGCCGCCACTGATCAACTGCCAGGAGCGCACCCGACCGGTTTGCGGCGAACGAATCAGGATGCCATCGTGACGTTGCAGGTCATCCGGTTCGGCGATGGCTTCGTGCCTTTGCAGATACTCAGCAGATGCGACCAACACACGATGCGCGGGTGCCAATCTGCGTGCGACCACGCCTTGGGGCAATTCAAAGCCGCCGCCAATCGCCGCATCGAAACCCTGCCCAATCAAATCGACCTGACGGTTATCAAAATGCCAGTCAGGGTTGATCGCCGGAAACCGACGTAAAAATTCTTGCAGCAATGGCACGATGTACAAGCGCCCGAATACCGTGCCCATGCTGACTTTCAACGTTCCCGCCGGCAGCCCTTCCACACTCGACAGATTGGCCACCGCATTCTGAATCGTCGTCAGACTGCCACTGACCTGACTCAAAAACAGCTGACCGGCCTCGGTCAGGGTCAGGCTGCGTGTACTACGCTGGAACAGCCGTACACCGAGCCGCACCTCGAGCTTCGCCACACTCTTGCCGACGGCGGCCGGGGTCAGGCTCAAGCGCCGGGCGGCTTCGGCAAAGCTGCCGACTTCGGCGCTGCGCACGAAGCATTCGATGCTGCTGAAAGTTTCCATGATCGCCACTATAAACTTCTGGTTTACACAGACTATAGCAATCATGGTCTACACGGTTGTCGATGCGAGGCCGATACTCGGCTCCAACAACAAGGCACCCCGCCTTGAATTTTCTGGAGATCGAACATGACCACTCAACACCTCAGCGGCAAAGTCGCTCTGATTCAAGGCGGTTCCCGTGGTATCGGCGCCGCCATCGTCAAACGCTTGGCCGCTGAAGGCGCCGCTGTCGCATTCACCTACGTCAGCTCCACCGCCAAGGCCGAAGAGTTGCAGAACAGCATCACCGCCAGCGGCGGCAAAGCCTTGGCGATCAAGGCCGACAGCGCCGATGAAGCCGCAATCCGCAATGCTGTCAGCGCCACCGTCGAAGCCTTTGGCCGCCTGGATATTCTGGTGAACAACGCCGGCGTCCTGGCCATCGCGCCGCTGGAAGACTTCAAACTGGAAGACTTCGACCAGACCCTGGCGATCAACGTGCGCAGCGTGTTCATCGCTTCTCAGGAAGCCGCCAAGCACATGGGCGAAGGCTCACGCATCGTCAACATCGGCAGCACCAACGCCGACCGCATGCCCTTCGGCGGTGGCGGGGTGTACGCGATGAGCAAATCGGCACTGGTCGGCCTGACCAAAGGCCTGGCCCGGGATCTGGGCCCGCGCGGCATCACCATCAACAACGTGCAGCCCGGCCCGGTCGACACTGACATGAACCCGGCCCATGGCGATTTCGCCGAGAGCCTGATCCCGCTGATGGCCGTCGGTCGTTACGGCACCGCCGATGAAATCGCCGGTTTCGTCGCTTATCTGGTCGGCCCGGAAGCCGGTTACATCACCGGTGCCAGCCTGACCATCGACGGTGGTTTTGGCGCCTGATTGCGCTGAATCCCGGATACAAAAAACGCCGCGCCTCCTTACAGAGGGCGGCGTTTTTTTATCGGCGCTTATTGGCTGATCAAGCCCATTCCAGCGCCGGCAAACCGCAGGCACTCGGGGTGAACGCCTTGAGCGTGCGCAAAATCCCGTCGGCATGCGCGTATTTTTCATCGGCCATGGCCGCGTCGGGAATCGCAATGGCAGTCATTCCCGCCGCTTTCGCGGCGGTGACGCCAAACGGCGAATCCTCGAAGACCAGACAGTCTTCAGGCGCTACACCCAGACGCCGGGCGGCGGTGAGGAAAATATCCGGCGCCGGTTTTGCTGCGCCAACTTCCGGGTCGTCGGCGGTGACGATGAAATCGAACAGGGCAAACCAGTCGCGGTGCAAGGTGGTTTTCTGGCCGAACGACTGCCGCGACGAACTCGTGCCCACGGCGATCGGAATGTTGTGCGCCTTGAGGTGACGAATCAGCTCCTCCGCGCCCGGCATCGCCTGGGCCTTGGGGAAGCGTTCACGCATCAGCGGCTCGCGGATCAGCAGAAACTCTTCGGCGCTGATCGGCAGATCCAGCGCCTGCACCACGTAGTTCGCCAGGTCATTGGCGCCACGACCGATGATGTTCTGTTTAACACTCCAGTCGAAGGTCCGCCCGTAACGCTCGGCAATGAGCGAGGTGACCTCGGTGTAGATGCCTTCGGTGTCCAGCAGCAAACCGTCCATGTCGAAAATCACGGCCTTGATCGGGCCAAACGTCTTCATCGGTGCATTCATCATCGGATCCGTTATCAAAAACATCCCGGGCGGCCCAGCCGGCGCCGCTACGCGGATCTGATTAATGGGTTCAGCAGCATAGCGAGGCCAGCGGACATTGAGCAACGGGCAATGTTTACGGGCGGTGGAATGACTCGCTGACATTTAGCGAAATGCCCTACAGATAACGCCTACTTTCCCGACTTCTTTCCATGTTGATCCCCCGCAAAGTCCGCGCACCTCTTTCATGTGCGCGAGTGCTTGCGAATGTTCCAAACCGATCGGCTCCTGGCCCTGAACAACAGCATCGGCCTGCTGGTGGTTGCCGCCCTGAACCCGCAACACCCGGACTTCGAAACGCTGATCCGCGAGTTCCGCCTGTGCCTGAACAACTACGAGGCCTGGGCCGAGCAGCTCTGGACGGGTACGGCACTGGATGTCGAGCAGGTGTTCAAGGTCGGCGACGACGTGCACCTCAGCGCTCCGGTCAAATCCCGCCAGCCGATCCAGACCTCGGTGGTCATGTGCCCCGCGAGCGGCCCGTTGACCCTGGTGCACCTGTTCGAGGCGGCGCGCTTCGTACCGATCGGCGATACCCCGGTGCTGCTCGAACCGGTGATCGGCGAAATCGACGGGGTATTGAGTTTCGGTGAACCACTGCGCCATACCATCGGCCCGAGCGGCATTCTGGAAGTCAGCGACTGCGACCGGGGCCAGCGTTATCGCATCACCTTCTTTCCTGATGTTTCCACCGACCATATCCAAGCGCTGTACGCCTCCTATAAAGAGATTCTGGACGGGATGGAGGTCTGGCTTCGCCAGGAGTGGGACGGGTTTCAGCCGCTGTGGGCGGAGTTTTCCGGCGCCGGTTTGGCTGATCGTTACCAGCAGTTGCAACAGGCCGACTGGCGCGGTTTCGAGAAAGCCCTGCACGACATCTGGGATGACGTTAAACAGCTGTTTGGCCTGCTCGCCGACCTGCAGGCCAACAGCGAAAAACTCCTGCAGTACCTGAGCGATGTCGAGCTGCAAGCGCTACTCGACGCCTCCAGCGAGGCTATCGCCAATGGCTTGCTGATCCTCAGTGACGAGCCGTTGCTGTTTATCCATCTGGCGGCATTTAGCAGTTGGTTGAAGATGCTGCCGCCGCAGTACCTGGCAGAAGTAGTGGCCGAAGTCCGGGTCGAGTTGTTGATCAGTTTTCTGCTGATGCGGGTTTCTGGCGGCGTTGGCGTGCCCGTGCGACTGAGCAGCAAGGTGCTGAGCAAGATCAAGTCGCCCCGGGCGCGGCAATGGCTGGCCGCATCGGCCTTGCGCCTGAGCGAACTGACCTCCACTGCGGATCTGAGCAAGCACGCGGGCGCGTTGAAGCCATTGATGGTCAATGCACGCAATGTGTCTTTGAAGCCGACACCAGCGATCCCTCTGAACATTCGCCAGGCCGACTCGGTCGTGCTGAGTGTTCCGAATCCGGCGCCGATGGCGCGGGAAAAGTCGCGGAACACCACCCGGATGGAGCGTCACGAACCCCGCGACGATGCTTCGAACCAGGCCAAAAACCCCAACGGCGACAGCGCCGATTGCGCGCCGCTGACCTGCACCAACGGCTGTCCGGTGTCGATGGTCACCGGCGAAGAACTGCTGACCCTGACCGACGGCACGCTCGATGGTTTGCTGTCGTTCGAGTTCACCCGGTTGTACCGCACCAGCGCGGTGGAGGTTGATGTCGGGCTGGGGTTTGGCTGGAGTCATTCGCTGGCGCATCGGCTGGAGTTTGATGGCGAGGCGGTGGTCTGGGTCGATCACGAGAACCGCCGCACGCGGTTTCCGTTGCCCAGCGTTGAGCGCCCGGCGATTCACAACAGCCTGTCGCGGGCGGCGATTTTTCTCGGCGATGAGCCAGAGGAACTGATCCTCGCGCTGGCCGGGGATACAGCGCGGTTTTATCACTTTCGTGCCGGGCGGCTGGTGGCGGTCAGTGATGCGTATGGCAATCGGCTGACGGTGCATCGCGATCATCAACAGCGGGTTTTCCGCTTGGACAATGGCGCGGGTCGGTCGCTGCTTTTGCGCTACGACCGGGCGCATCTGGTGGCGGTTGATTACCAGGTGCTTGAGGCTGATGGCTGGCGTACCGAGCAAACGCTGGTCAGTTATTGCTACGACGCCCGTCAGCGTTTGTTGGCTGCGACCAACGCGGTCGGTGACAGTGAGCGTTACGACTACGACGATCAGCACGTCATCCTGCAGCGGCAACTGACCGGCGGCGCGAGTTTCTTCTGGGAATGGGAACGCTCGGGCAAGTCGGCGCGTTGCGTGCGGCACTGGGCGTCGTTCGCGCAGATGGACACCCGTTACGTCTGGGCCGATGACGGCAGCGTCGCGGTGCACTACGTCGATGGCAGCGAAGAAACCTACGTCCACGACGACAGCGCACGGCTGGTGCGCAAGGTCGCGGCCGATGGCGGTGAGCACCTCAAGGCTTATGACGATCAGGGCCGGCTGATCGCCGAGCAGGATCCGCTGGGCGCGGTCACCGAATACCGTTACGACGACGTCGGACGGCTGATCGCGCTGCTTCCGCCGGACGATGAGCCAACGTCCTACGAGTACCGCAACGGTTTCCTGCACAGCCGTTCTCGCGGCGAGGCGGTGTGGACGTTTCGGCGCAACGCCGAGGGCGATGTCACCGAGGCGGTCGATCCCGACGGACAGGTCACCCATTACTACTACGACACGCGCGGGCAGTTGCTGTCGATCCGTTACCCGGACACCAGCCGGCACAAGTTGTCGTGGAACGACCTCGGGCAACTGATCGAGGAAACCCTGCCCGACGTTGGTGTGCGGCGCTTTTCCTACGACGCGCTGGGGCGACGGACGACCACTTGCGACGAGCACGGCGCGATCACCCGCCAGCAGTGGGACGCTGTTGGCCGACTAATTCAGACGACCTTTCCTACGGGCGCTACCCGTGCCTACAGCTATGGCGCTTACGGCCAAGTCACTGCCGAGCGCGACGAACTCGGGCGCATCACCCGCTACGAGTATGACGACGACCTGCACCTCGTCTCGCGCAAGATCAACCCCGACGGCACGCGGGTGCAGTACCGCTACGACCATGCGCAACTGCTGCTGACGGAAATCGAGAACGAGTCCGGGGAAAAGTATCGCCTGGACTACACGCCAACCGGATTGATCCGACAGGAAACTGGCTTCGACGGCCGGCGCACCGCTTACGCCTACGACCGCAACGGGCACCTGCTGGAAAAGAACGAGTTCGGTGATGACGGCTCGACGCTGGTCACCGTCTACGCGCGTGATGCGGCCGGGCGCTTGCTGCTGAAAACCCTGCCGGACGGGGTTGAGGTGGCTTACACCTATGACCGACTGGGCCGTTTGACCGGGGTCGATGACGGTCAAAAGCATCCACTGGCCTTTGAATATGACCGGCAGGACCGGCTGATCACCGAGCATCAGGGCTGGGGCACCCTGCGTTATGTCTACGACGCTTGCGGCCAGCTCAAGCGCCAGCGTCTGCCGGACAACAGCAAGCTCGACTATCACTACGCCAAGGGCGGCGCGCTGACCGCCATCGACCTCAATGGCACGCGGCTGACCAGTCACGTCTACCTGTCCGGTCGCGAACAACAACGCCAGCAAGGCCTGCTGCGCAGCGATTATGCCTACGACGATCAGGGACGTTTACTCGCCCACGCTGTAGGTCATCAGCACGACTCGCTGTATCGCCGGGATTATGCCTACAGCGCCAACGGCAACCTCGAGCACATTGCCGACAGCCGCCACGGCCAGCGCACCTATGGCTATGACGCCCTCGACCGCTTGATCCGCGTCCGTCACTCGCGCGACGAACTGCCGGAATCCTTCGCCCACGACCCGGCCGGCAACCTGCTGATGCAGGATCGTCCCGGCCCGACCCGGATCAAGGGTAATCGCCTGCTGATGCAGGGCGACCGCCATTACGACTACGACGCCTTCGGCA
>NZ_JASCPO010000027.1:0-44589 GCF_029960145.1 Pseudomonas sp. PS01299
GGGCTTGCTCGCGAAGGCGTCGAATCAGACAACATTGATTTGAATGACACACCGCTTTCGCGAGCAAGCCCGCTCCCACATTTCGCTCTGCATGCAGTCAGAGATCAAACATCGTTTTCGTGGGTGAGTTCGAGCACCCGGTCCACCAGTTTGTTGATCCCCGAAGCCGCCTCACTGATGTTCTGCGCCAGCATGTAAGCCGGGGTCGTCACCAGTTTGCGTGCCTTGTCTTCAATGATGTCAGTCACCGCGCAGTCTTCGTGGGTGGCGCCCATCTTGTTCATCGCGGTGGCGGTGTCGGCATCGTTGCCGATGGTGCAGGTCACGCCCGGGCCGTAGATCTTCGCTGCCAGCGCCGGCGAGATGCACATCAGGCCCACCGGTTTGCCCGCTTCGGCAAATGCTTCCGCCAAGGCCAGCACCTCAGGCTGTACTGCGCAGCCGGCACCTTCGACGGCAAAGTTCGAGAGGTTTTTCGCCGCACCAAAACCGCCAGGTACGATCAGCGCGTCGAAGTCATCGACGTTGGCCTCGCGGATGTCCTTGATGTTGCCGCGGGCAATGCGCGCTGACTCGACCAGCACGTTGCGCGTCTCGGGCATTTCTTCACCAGTCAGGTGATTGATCACATGCAATTGCGCGATGTTCGGGGCGAAGCATTGCACCTGCGCGCCACGTTGATCCAGGCGCAGCAGGGTGATGACGCTCTCGTGGATCTCGGCGCCGTCGTACACGCCGCTGCCGGACAGGATCACTGCAACTTTTTTGCTCATGGGTTTCTCTCCAGATTCATGGCGCTAAATGTCCACTAATTTATCGCGCGTTGCCATAGGCTGAAGTGGCGGCGGCACCTGCATGGAGCGCTTTCTAAATGGATCGCAACAACGGCGGGGTGTTCATTATTTGCGGTTGCCTGCTTCGTGACGAGCAGGAGATTTTTGGCGTGAGAACGCCGCTGGCGAACGGGAGTCCGCTGGCGCAGAGGGGATAAATGACTAAAAGAGCCGGCCAGCCCGGGCTTTGCGCAGGCTGTGCGCCAGGCGCCAGCGCGTTATTCGGCTGGCGTCTTCGGTTCGGCAGGTTTGGCCACTTCGGCTTGATTCAGCAGTGCCGCTTTTGCGGCTTGCTCGTCGGCGTAAACCTGTTTTGCCAGTCGCGCATTCTTGAAGCGGCGGCGCAGCCACAGACCAACGCCAAGAATCAGCAGCGCGCCAAGCACCCACAGCTCGTACTTCTTGATGCTGCCGAGCATGCCTTCGAGCACCGCGCCGAAGTGGTAGGCGGCGGCTGCCAGGGCGGTGGCCCAGATCGCTGCGCCGATACCGTTCAGCAACAGATAACGTCCCGGTGGATAACCCGACAGGCCGATCGCCACCGGCATCACCGTGCGCAGGCCGTAAACGAAGCGGAAGCTCAGAACCCAGATGTCCGGATGCTTGCGAATATGTTCCAGCGCGCGGTCGCCCATCATCTGCCAGCGCGGTTTGCGCGCGAGCAATTTGCGCCCGTGCTTGCGCCCCAGGAAGTACCACAGCTGATCGCCGGCATAGCTGCCGAAGAACGCCACGACCACCACCAGGTTGATGTCCATGTATCCACGGAACGCGAGGAAGCCTGCGAGCACCAGGATGGTTTCGCCTTCGAAGAACGTGCCGAGGAACAAGGCAAAGTAGCCAAAGTCATGCAGAAATTGTTGGAGCATTGTCTGGGTGCTGGCGAAATGAACGCGCAGCCTAACCCTTCGGACACATTCATGAAAGTGTCGAAATGTGTCTCGACGTGAACAATTCCTACGCCAACAATGGAATGCGGCTACATGTCACGGGGTACGCACAACTGTAATCTGTTGGTCATAATGGCCGTCTATAACTGTCACGCTCGCCCGTTTGCGCGGGCTCAGGAGTCCGCCGTGAGCTTTACCCCTGCCAATCGTCTGTTTCCCGCCACTCGCCTGCGTCGCAATCGTCGTGATGATTTTTCGCGTCGGCTGGTGCGGGAAAACGTGCTGACGGTCGATGACCTGATTCTGCCGGTGTTCGTGCTTGAGGGTGAAAACCGTCGCGAGGCCGTGGCCTCGATGCCCGGTGTCGAACGTCTGACCATCGATCTGCTGCTTGAAGAAGCGGCGAAATGGGTCGAACTGGGGATCCCGGCGCTGGCGCTGTTCCCGGTCACACCAACCGAATTGAAATCCCTCGACGCTGCCGAAGCCTGGAACCCGCAGGGCATTGCCCAGCGCGCCACCCGCGCCTTGCGTGAGCGTTTCCCGGAATTGGGAGTGATCACCGACGTCGCGCTTGATCCGTTCACCACCCACGGTCAGGACGGCATTCTCGACGAAGACGGCTACGTGCAGAACGACATCACCGTCGACGCCCTGGTCAAACAGGCTTTGTCCCACGCCGAAGCCGGCGCTCAGGTCGTGGCCCCATCGGACATGATGGACGGTCGGATTCAGGCGATCCGCGAGGCGCTGGAGCTGGCCGGTCACGTCAACGTGCGGATCATGGCCTACTCGGCCAAGTACGCCAGCGCCTATTACGGGCCGTTCCGCGATGCTGTGGGGTCGGCGGCGAATCTGGGCAAGGCCAACAAGGCCTCCTATCAGATGGACCCGGCCAACAGCGACGAAGCGCTGCACGAAGTCGGCGCGGACTTGTCTGAAGGCGCGGACATGGTCATGGTCAAACCCGGCATGCCGTACCTGGACATTCTTTTGCGGGTAAAAGATGCCTTCAAAGTGCCGACCTTCGTCTATCAGGTTAGCGGCGAATACGCCATGCACATGGCGGCGATCCAGAATGGCTGGTTGAGCGAGGCGGTAATTCTTGAATCACTGACCGCCTTTAAACGTGCCGGCGCTGATGGCATCCTGACTTACTTTGCTGTCCGTGCCGCTCAATTGTTACGAGAGCAGAAATAGCCCTCCCAGGAACATTCGATGAATACCGAAGGACTCACTGAAGTTGCAGTAAAAGAAGCTCAACCGGTGGTGGAGCAAATCACCGAAACCCCGCCGGAACTCGAGCCTGCGCCACCCGCGCCGGTTACCGAAGCCGTCGCGGCGGCGCCAGTGATTGCGATCCCGGGCCTGGATGACAGCAGCCTGTATATCCATCGCGAGCTCTCGCAACTGCAGTTCAACATCCGCGTGCTGGAACAGGCGCTGGACGAGTCCTATCCGTTGCTGGAGCGGCTGAAGTTCCTGCTGATCTTCTCCAGCAACCTCGACGAATTCTTTGAAATCCGCGTCGCCGGCCTGAAAAAGCAGATCACCTTCGCTCGCGAACAGGCCGGTGCCGACGGTCTGCAACCGCACCAGGCACTGGCGCGGATCAGCGAGCTGGTGCACGGTCACGTTGACCGCCAGTACGCGATCCTCAACGACATCCTGCTGCCAGAGCTGGAAAAGCATCAGGTGCGCTTCATCCGTCGCCGGCACTGGACGACCAAGATCAAGACCTGGGTGCGCCGCTACTTCCGCGACGAGATCGCGCCGATCATCACCCCGATCGGCCTCGACCCGACGCACCCGTTCCCGTTGCTGGTGAACAAGAGCCTGAACTTCATCGTCGAACTGGAAGGCATCGACGCCTTCGGTCGCGATTCCGGTCTGGCGATCATCCCGGCACCGCGCCTGCTGCCACGGATCATCAAGGTTCCGGAAGAAGTCGGCGGCCCGGGCGACAATTATGTGTTCCTGTCGTCGATGATCCACGCCCACGCCGATGACCTGTTCCAGGGCATGAAGGTGAAGGGTTGCTACCAGTTCCGCCTGACCCGAAACGCCGACCTGGCGCTCGACTCCGAAGACGTCGAAGACCTGGCGCGCGCCCTGCGTGGCGAGCTGTTCTCGCGGCGCTACGGTGATGCGGTGCGTCTGGAAGTCGCCGACACTTGCCCGAAACACCTGTCGGACTACCTGCTCAAGCAGTTCAACCTGAGCGAGACCGAGCTGTATCAGGTCAACGGCCCGGTCAATCTGACCCGTCTGTTCAGCATCACCGGTCTGGACAGCCACCCGGAGCTGCAATACACGCCGTTCACCCCGCAGATCCCTAAGCTGCTGCAGAACAGCGAGAACATTTTCAGTGTGGTGAGCAAGCAGGACATCCTGTTGCTGCACCCGTTCGAGTCGTTCACTCCGGTGGTCGACCTGCTGCGCCAGGCGGCGAAAGACCCGCACGTTCTGGCCGTGCGCCAGACCCTGTACCGCTCCGGCGCCAACTCGGAAATCGTCGATGCGCTGGTGGACGCCGCGCGTAACGGCAAGGAAGTGACCGCAGTCATCGAACTGCGTGCACGCTTTGACGAAGAGTCCAACCTGCAACTGGCCAGCCGTCTGCAAGCGGCCGGTGCTGTGGTGATTTACGGCGTGGTCGGCTTCAAGACCCACGCCAAGATGATGCTGATCCTGCGTCGCGAGGCCGGTGAAATCGTGCGTTACGCGCACCTCGGCACCGGTAACTACCACGCCGGCAATGCGCGTCTGTACACCGATTACAGCCTGCTGACCTCCGACGACGCCTTGTGCGAAGACGTCGGCAAATTGTTCAGCCAGTTGATCGGCATGGGTAAAACCCTGCGCATGAAAAAGCTGCTGCATGCGCCGTTCACCCTGAAGAAAGGCATGCTCGACATGATTGCCCGGGAGACCCAGTTCGCCCTCGATGGCAAACCGGCGCACATCATCGCCAAGTTCAACTCGCTGACCGATCCGAAGATCATCCGCGCGCTGTACAAGGCCAGCCAGTCCGGCGTGCGCATTGATCTGGTGGTGCGTGGCATGTGCTGCCTGCGTCCGGGCATCGCCGGGGTTTCGCACAACATTCATGTGCGCTCGATCATCGGTCGCTTCCTTGAACACACTCGAGTGTTCTACTTCCTCAACGGCGGCGAGGAGCAGATGTTCCTCTCCAGCGCCGACTGGATGGAGCGCAACCTCGATAAGCGCGTCGAGACTTGCTTCCCGGTGGAAGGCAAGAAGCTGCTGACTCGCGTGAAGAAAGAGCTGGAGCTGTACCTGACCGACAACACCCACAGCTGGAGCCTGCAGTCGGATGGCCGTTACATCCGCAACACGCCAACCGGCAACCAGAACCCGCGCAGCGCGCAGGCGACCTTGCTGGAACGCCTGGGCAGCCCGATTCTGCCGGTGAGCAGCTAACAGCTTAAAAGCGCCCTCACCCTAACCCTCTCCCGGAGGGAGAGGGGACTGACCGAGTTGGATGTTCGAGGTACATCGACCTGAGATTTCGAGTCGAACTCAGGCTTTGAAAACAACACGGATCGGCTCCCTCTCCCTCGGGAGAGGGCTGGGGTGAGGGGCAGGTCCACACCCGCACTCAAGTCGAACCCAATAAAAAAGGCGATCCAGAAGGATCGCCTTTTTTGCACCTGAAATTTAACTCAGTGAACAGTGAGGACAATCCCCACCCGCGTCAGCCAGTCGGCTTCGAGGCCAAAGTCCGCCTGAGTCAGCTGGTTTTCATCCAGCCAGTTCTCCGGGAATTCCACGTCGAGATTGTTGCCTTTGGCATGCAGCGTCACTTGTGGCATCGCCTGGGTGCCACGGATGTGGTGGAACAGGATCGCGAAGCGCAGCAGCACGCACAGGCGGATCAGCTTGTCGCCGTCGTCACCGAACTCGGCGAACTTGTCCTTGGGGATGTTGCGGCGATGGCCGCGCACCAGCAGGGCGAGCATTTGCTGGTCTTCGCGGGAGAAACCGGCGAGGTCAGAGTGTTCGATCAGGTAGGCGCCGTGCTTGTGGTAGTGGTAGTGCGCGATGTCGAGGCCGACTTCGTGGACTTTCGCCGCCCAGCCCAGCAGTTCACGCCAGATGCCGTCATCCAGCTCCCAGTCCGCGGCGACCTGATCGAACGCGTGCAGGGCTTTGCGTTCTACCCGCGCCGCTTGTTCCAGATCGACGTGATAGCGCTCCATCAGCGAAGTCAGGGTGCGTTCGCGCACGTCTTCGTGGTGATGGCGCCCGAGCAGGTCGTAGAGCACGCCTTCACGCAGTGCGCCTTCGCAATGATCCATGCGTTGCAGTTCGAGGGCGTCGAAGATCGCTTCGAGAATCGCCAGGCCAGCCGGGAAGATTGCCCGACGGTCAGGCTTGATGCCTTCGAAGTCGATCTTGTCGACGTCACCCAGTTTGAACAGACGACGCTTGAGCCACGCCAGGCCTTCGGCATTCACTTCGCCGGTGCCATGCCCGCCGGCCTTCAGCGCCAGGCCGATGGCGCGGATGGTGCCCGAGGAGCCGATGGCTTCATCCCAGGTCAGGCGGTGCAGGGCGTGCTCGATGCTCATGATCTCCAGCCGCGCCGCGGTGTACGCCTGGGCGTAACGGGCCGGGGTGATCTTGCCGTCCTTGAAGTAGCGCTGGGTGAAGCTGACGCAGCCCATTTGCAGGCTTTCGCGCAGCAGCGGTTCAAAGCGCTGACCGATGATGAATTCGGTACTGCCGCCGCCGATGTCGGCCACCAAGCGCTTGCCCGGGGTGTCGGCGAGGGTGTGCGAAACGCCCAGATAAATCAGCCGCGCTTCTTCACGGCCAGAGATGACTTCCACCGGGTGACCGAGGATTTCTTCGGCGCGGTGGATGAATTCCAAGCGGTTGCGCGCTTCGCGCAGGGCGTTGGTGCCGACGATCCGCACGGCGCCCAGTGGCATGCCGTTGATCAGTTGGGCAAAGCGCTTGAGGCAGTCGAGGCCGCGCTGCATCGATTCTTCGTTGAGATGGCGCTCATCGTCGATACCGGCGGCGAGCTGTACTTTCTCTCCGAGGCGCTCCAGGATGCGGATTTCACCGTTCTGGGCCTTGGCCACGACCATGTGGAAGCTGTTGGAGCCCAGGTCGATTGCGGCGATCAGGGACAGATTCTTGGCTTTGGATTGCGGCATGGTCAGGGGGTCTCGGTCGATAACCCCGCCATCGTGCCACGATCAAACGCTGACGCCAACGCGCATGGCTCAAACCGTTGATCCTGCGCATAAAAGCTTGAGACCGCGGCGCGGCCATTCGCGAGCAGGCTCGCTCCCACAGGTTTTTGTGTCGAACACACAATCATGTTCCGCCGCAGAACCCTGTGGGAGCGGGCTTGCCCGCGAAGGGGCCGCTAAAGTCCCTGAATAACCTTCAGGCTATCGCTTCAACGGTACCGATGAAATTCGCCAGCTCCGCCGTCTGCGGATTGGCAAACAACACCTTCGGATCCCCCACCTCATGCACCTTGCCATGGTGCATGAACACCAGCTTGTCGCCGACTTCCCGGGCAAAGCGCATTTCGTGGGTGACCATGATCAGCGTCATGCCTTCCTTGGCCAGTTGGCGCACCACGGCGAGCACTTCATTGACCAGCTCCGGGTCCAGCGCCGAGGTGATCTCGTCGCACAGCAACACTTTCGGCGACATCGCCAGTGCCCGGGCAATCGCCACGCGCTGTTGCTGTCCGCCGGACAACCGATCCGGGAAGGCGTCGAACTTCTCCCCCAGCCCGACGCGTTCGAGCATCTTGCGCGCCAGCTCCGCAGCCTTGGCCTTGGGTACTTTCTGCACCACTTGCGGCGCGAGCATCACGTTTTCGCCGACGGTCAGGTGCGGGAACAGGTTGAACTGCTGGAACACCATGCCGACTTTCTGCCGCAGGCTGCGCAGGTCGGCGCGGGCGGCGTCGAGGTATTCGCCGTCGACTTCGATCACCCCGTCGTTGATCGACTCCAGACCATTGAGCGTGCGCAGCAGGGTCGATTTGCCCGAGCCGCTGCGGCCGATGATCGCCACCACCTGGCCTTCCTCGACGCTCAGGTCGATGCCTTTAAGCACGTGGTGATCGCCGTAGTATTTATGCAGGGCGGAAATTCTAAGCAGAGGCATGCAGTCTCCTTTCCAGGTAGCGCGCACTGAGCGACAAGGGGTAGCAGAGCAGGAAGTAGCCGAGGGCGACGAGGCCGTAGACCATGAACGGTTCGAAAGTGGCGTTGGCGAGCATGCCGCCGGTCTTGGTCAGCTCGGTGAAGCCGATGATCGAGGTTACCGCAGTGCCTTTGACCACTTGCACCGAGAAGCCCACGGTCGGCGCCACGGCGATGCGCAGCGCCTGCGGCAGGATCACGTAACGCAATTGCTCCAGTGGATTCAGCGCCAGGCTCGACGAGGCTTCCCACTGGCCATTGGGGATCGCTTCGACGCAACCGCGCCAGATCTCCGCCAGATAGGCGCTGGTGAACAATGTCAGGGCAATCGCCGCCGCCATCCACGGCGAGATCTCGATCCCGGCCAGCGCCACGCCGAAGAACACCAGAAACAGCTGCATCAGCAGCGGTGTGCCCTGGAACAGCTCGATCCAGGTGCGGGCGATATTGCTCGGCAACGGGTTTTTCGAGATGCGCATGATCAGAATCAGCAGCCCGACGATCCCGCCGCCAATGAACGCCACCAGCGACAACGCCAGCGTCCATTGCAGGCCGGTGAGCAGGTTGCGCAGGATGTCCCAGAAGGTGAAGTCGCTCATTGGCTGCTCCTCGCGATATAGCGGCGGCCGATCCAGTTCAGCAACTGGCGGATCAGCAGCGCCATGCACAGGTAGATCAGCGTGGTCAGCGCATAGGTTTCAAAGGCGCGGAAGTTGCGCGACTGAATGAAGTTGGCGGCGAAGCTCAGCTCCTCGGTGGCGATCTGCGAACACACCGCCGAACCGAGCATGACGATGATGATCTGGCTGCTCAGGGCCGGCCAGACCTTGCCCAGCGCCGGCAGCAGGACCACATGGCGGAACGCTTCGAAACGGCTCATCGCCAGTGCGGCAGCGGCTTCCAGTTGTCCGCGCGGAATCGCCTGGATGCCGGCGCGGATGATCTCGGTCGAATACGCGCCGAGGTTGATCACCATCGCCAGCACCGCCGCCTGCCACTCGGAAATCTGCACCCCGAGCGAGGGCAGGCCGAAGAAGATGAAGAACAGTTGCACCAGAAATGGCGTGTTGCGGATCAACTCGACGTAGACGCCGAAGAGTGCCGAGAACGGGCGGATGTTCCACGCCCGCACCAGTGCGCCGACGATGCCCACGCCGACCCCGAACAGCGCGCCAATCGCCGTCAGCTCCAGGGTGAACAGCGCGCCGCGCAGCAGCAGGTCGGTGTTTTGCACCACCGGCATGAAATCGAACTGATAAGCCATCGATTGTCTCCCGCGCGACCGATCAGAGGTCGGCCGGCAGCGGCTCTTTGAGCCAGGTCTGCGAGTTTTTCTCCAGCGCGCCGTCGGCCTTGGCGGTGGCGAGGATCTCGTTGACCTTGCCCAGCAGCGCGGGCTCGTTCTTGTTCACGCCGACGTAGACCGGCGAATCCTTGAGCTTCACTTTCAGCGCCGGCACGCGTTTCGGGTTCTTCTCGCTGATCGCCACCATCACCACGTTGCCGCTGGCGATCAGGTCGACCTGCCCTGCGAGATAGGCGGCGATGGTCGAGTTGTTGTCTTCGAAGCGCTTGATGGTCACGCCTTCGGGGGCGACCTTGGTCAGCTCGATGTCTTCGATGGCGCCACGGGTGACGCTGATGGTTTTGCCCTTGAGGTCGTCGAGCGTAGTGACGGCGGCATCAGGCGGGCCGAACACCGCGAGGTAGAAAGGCGCGTAGGCGTGGGAGAAGTCGATGACTTTCTCGCGCTCCGGGTTCTTGCCGAGGCTGGAGATCACCAGGTCGACCTTGCCGGTGGTGAGGAACGGGATGCGGTTGGTGCTGTTGACCGGGGTCAGTTCGAGTTTGACCTTAAGTTGATCAGCCAGCAGCTTCGCCGTGTCGATATCCAGGCCACGGGGTTTCATGTCCGGGCCGACCGAGCCGAATGGCGGGAAGTCCTGAGGCACGGCAACTTTCAGTGTGCCGCGTTTGACCACGTCTTCCAGGCCATCGGCGTGGGCGGGGATCTGGCTCAGCATCAGGCTGGAAAACAGAGCGGCGAGGAGGGCTCGGTAACGCAGGGTCATGGCAAATCTCCGGATCGACGGGAAGTGGTTTCTGCGATCGGACAGAGCATGCGCCGTGCCAATACCCGGATTTATCCCCGGCAGGCCGCAGGTTTGCCGGGTTTGTTCGGTCTTACTGGTCTGAACAGTCAGGTTGTTTTTCGCACTCCGATAGCGCACCGGCAGCGGGCGCCGAACCCTGCTGGGGCACGACTTGCCGGATCCGGCGAATAGCTTTACAACTAGCCGCACCTTGGCCTGGCTTGTCTGAAAAACCATGAACTCGATCTCCCGCGCCGTACCTGAAGTGGCGCTGCAAGCCATTCGCAAACTGATCACCGAGCAGGGTTTCGGTGCGGGCGATGCGTTGCCGTCGCAACGGGATCTGGCGGTGCAACTGGGGGTCAGTCGGGCGTCGTTGCGCGAGGCGCTGTCGTCGCTCAGTGCGCTGGGCGTGGTCAGCATCCAGCCGGGCAAAGGCGTGTTCGTGCAGGCACCGGTGGACATTGCGCAGGGTGACAATGCGCCGGGCTGGCCGTTCGCAGCGCAGGCCTCGCCACTGGACATCTTTCAGTTGCGCTATGCGCTGGAGGGGTTTGCCGCCGGGCTGGCGGCGGTGACCTTGAGCACGTTTGACCTGGATGCGCTTGAGGACAACGTTGCGGCGATGCGCGAGCAATTGAAGGCTGGCGACTTCGAGGCCGCGGCGAAACTCGACTTCGAATTCCATCGGCGTATTCTGCTGGCCAGCGGCAATCAGGCGATGCTGAGCATCCTCACCGCCAGCGCCGAGATCTTTCTGGAGAGCCAGAAGCTACCGTTCATCCGCGCCGAACGGGCGATGGAAACCTGGCAGGAGCACCGCAAGATCCTTCGTGCCCTCGCGCGCCGGGCGTCCGCTGCGGCCCAGAAGGCCATGCAGGAGCACGTGCGCAATGCGGCCCTGCGCACCGGAATTTCCTTCATTGCCCCCGCCACGGCGTGACTTGGGCTATACCCAAACTCATCGAGTGCCATAGCAAGACTCAATCAACTGCGGCTTCCTGAACAAGGGAAGGGCGGCTATGATGGGCCACGTTTTTTTGCTTACAACCTGGAGAATTCCATGAGCAGCGATCTTATCAAACACGTTAGCGACGCCAGCTTCGAAGCCGACGTACTCAAGGCCGAAGGCGCTGTACTGGTCGACTACTGGGCTGAATGGTGCGGCCCTTGCAAAATGATCGCTCCGGTTCTGGACGAGATTGCCGAGACTTACAAAGGCAAGCTGACCATCGCCAAACTGAACATTGACGAAAACCAGGAAACCCCGGCCAAGCACGGCGTGCGTGGTATCCCGACGCTGATGCTGTTCAAGAACGGCAACGTTGAAGCGACCAAGGTCGGCGCCCTGTCGAAGTCGCAACTGGCTGCTTTCCTCGACGCCAACATCTAAGCGTCGCAGTAAATCGCCGAAAAAAAGCCTCGCAATTTGCGGGGCTTTTTGCGTATTCAGGGCTAGACGCTCCGAAACTCAGGTGGTACATTCGGCCCCGCACTGGTTTCTCCACTGCCCCCTGCTAGCCGTCGCCGACGCACTCCTTTTCGAACAAGTTCGCGATCCTGTCGCCTTCTCCGCGGCGCGGCCTCATTAAGCCAAAAGCTTAATTTCCCCCCTCCATAAATGATTACGTCATTCCTATATGAATCTGACTGAACTCAAGCAAAAGCCGATTACCGAACTGCTCGAATTGGCCGAACAGATGGGCATAGAAAATATGGCCCGTTCGCGCAAGCAGGACGTGATTTTCTCCCTGCTGAAAAAGCACGCGAAAAGCGGCGAGGAAATCTCCGGTGATGGCGTGCTGGAGATTCTCCAGGACGGCTTCGGCTTCCTGCGCTCCGCTGACGCTTCCTACCTCGCCGGCCCAGACGATATCTACGTCTCGCCGAGCCAGATCCGTCGTTTCAACTTGCGCACCGGTGACACCATCGTTGGCAAGATCCGCCCTCCGAAGGAAGGCGAGCGTTACTTCGCTCTGCTCAAGGTCGACACGATCAACTTCGATCGCCCGGAGAACGCGAAGAACAAGATTCTCTTCGAGAACCTGACCCCGCTGTTCCCGACCGTGCGCATGAAGATGGAAGCCGGCAACGGTTCCACCGAAGACTTGACCGGTCGTGTGATCGACCTGTGCGCCCCGATCGGCAAAGGCCAGCGTGGTCTGATCGTTGCACCGCCGAAAGCCGGTAAGACGATCATGCTGCAGAACATCGCGGCGAACATCGCCCGTAACAACCCTGAAGTTCACCTGATCGTGCTGTTGATCGACGAACGTCCGGAAGAAGTAACCGAAATGCAGCGCACCGTGCGCGGCGAAGTGGTTGCCTCGACCTTCGACGAACCGCCGACCCGTCACGTGCAGGTTGCCGAAATGGTGATCGAGAAGGCCAAGCGCCTGGTCGAACACAAGAAGGACGTGGTGATCCTGCTCGACTCCATCACCCGTCTGGCCCGTGCCTACAACACCGTGATCCCGAGCTCCGGCAAGGTGCTGACCGGTGGTGTCGATGCTCACGCCCTGGAGAAACCGAAGCGTTTCTTCGGTGCTGCGCGCAACATCGAAGAAGGCGGCTCGCTGACCATTATCGCCACCGCGCTGGTTGAAACCGGCTCGAAGATGGACGAAGTGATCTACGAAGAGTTCAAGGGTACCGGCAACATGGAACTGCCGCTGGACCGCAAGATCGCCGAGAAGCGTGTGTTCCCGGCCATCAACATCAACCGTTCCGGCACCCGCCGCGAAGAGTTGCTGACCGCCGACGACGAACTGCAGCGCATGTGGATCCTGCGCAAGCTGCTGCACCCGATGGACGAAGTGGCTGCCATCGAGTTCCTGGTCGACAAGCTGAAAACGACCAAGACCAACGACGAGTTCTTCCTGTCGATGAAGCGCAAGTAACATCGCCGGTTGAACCGATAAAAAGGGCGCCCCTTTGGGGGGCGCCTTTTTTTTGCATGAAATTTACCCCGGCAATGGGAGGTTCCTGATCTGGTAAGGTCTGTGATCGGGCAACCCACAAACAACGCTTGGAGCCTCTGTGAATAAGGCTCGAGCTGTACAAAAAACAACCACCTGATTGGCATTAAAGATTTTATGAGCACACTCGCTTATCGAAGGGATATCGACGGCCTGCGAGCAGTCGCGGTGATCGCCGTGGTGCTGTTCCATTTTGGCGTCCCGGGGTTTACCGGCGGTTTTGTCGGCGTGGACGTGTTCTTCGTGATTTCCGGCTACCTCATCACCTCGATCATCTGGAATCAGCGTCAGGCTGGCCGTTTCAGCTTCGTCGAGTTCTGGGCGCGGCGTGCGCGGCGGATTCTGCCGGCGCTGTTCGCGATGATCATTGCGGTGCTGGCGGTGGGCTGGTTCCTGCTGGCGCCCAAGGACTACGAAGAGCTGGGGCGTTCGGTACGCTATCAGGTGACGTTCGTCTCGAACATCCTGTTCATGCGTCAGGACGGCTACTTCGACGTTGCCTCTGACCTGAAACCGCTGTTGCACACGTGGTCACTGGCGGTGGAGGAGCAGTTCTACATCTTCTTCCCGCTGCTGCTGACGTTGCTCTCGAGCCGCCTGAAACACTGGCGGCTGGCGCTGTTCGGCGTGCTGCTGGTGTCGTTCGGGCTGAGTGTGTGGGCGATCCAGCATCATCCGGAGAAAGCCTTCTTCCTGCTGCCGATGCGCGCCTGGGAGTTGCTGGCCGGGGCGATGCTGGCGATTGCGCCGAAACACGCCTGGCGCTTGAAACCGCTGGCCGCCCAGGCCTTGAGCCTGCTCGGCATGGGGTTGATCCTGCTGGCGGTGTTTGCCTATGACAAGTCGACGCCGTTCCCGGGTGTCACCGCGTTGCTGCCGGTGCTGGGCGTGGTGCTGCTGATTCTGGCCAACGGTCATCGCGAAACGCTGGTTGGTCAATTGTTGAGCAGTCGGGTGATGGTCGGCCTCGGGCTGATCTCCTATTCCTGGTATTTGTGGCACTGGCCGGTATTCGTGTTTTCCAGCTACGCCAGTGTCGATGAGCCGGGCGCGCTCGACACGGCCGGGTTGATTCTGCTGACCCTGGTGCTGGGTTATCTGTCGTGGAAGTTCGTTGAAACGCCGTTCCGTGAACGGCGCTTGCTCGCCGGTCGTCGGCAGATTCTGCTGGCCGGTTTCTGCGGGATCCTGGTGCTCGGTCTGGCCGGGCAATCACTGCGCTGGACCGATGGCTTGCCATGGCGCCTGTCCGAGCAGGCGCTGCAATACGCCAAAGGCCGCGAATGGCGGCCGGAGCTGATGGCATGTCTGGCGGATGACAAGACCCCGGACGACAAGCTGTTCTGCCATTACGGCGTGGCGGATCTGCCGACCCGCGCGCTGGTCTGGGGCGACAGCCATGCCACGGCGCTGATCCCGGTGTTCGATGACGGTGCCAAAGCTCACGGTGTCAGCGTGATTCTGGCCAGTTCTCCAGGGTGCATTCCGGTCGATGGGCTGGAGCATGACGGGGTTTGTGCACGCTTCAACAAGCGGGTCGAGCAGGGGCTGAAAAACCAGGCGATCAGCGATGTGGTGCTGGTCGCCCGCTGGAGCCTGTACCTGTACGGCGATGCCAAGGGTGATCTCGGGCATGTCTTGAGAACGCCAGACGGTCGTTACGATCGCGCCGAGGCCGAGCAGCGTTTTGCCGCAGGCCTGCGCACTCGCGTCGCACAATTGCGGGCAGCCGGGCATCGCGTATGGCTGGTGAAAGAGGCGCCGTTGCAGGCGTTCAGCCCGCCGTATCGACTGACGCGGCTGGCGATGCTCGATCGTCCGGTGGATGACGTCGGACTGGCCGTCGAGGCGCACCACAAGCGTCAGCTGTTCATCAGTCAGTTGTTCGCGCAGTTGGCGCAGAATGATCCGGCAGTGCGCGTGGTCGATCCGGCGCCGCGACTGTGTGATGAAAACGGCCTGTGTCACGCCGAACTCGGTGGGTATTCGCTGTACACCGATGACAATCACCTGTCCGAAGTCGGTGCGCGGTTTGTGGCGCCGATCCTTGAGCCGCTGTTTATCGGCCTGCAGGCCCGGGAAAACCGTGGACAAGCACAGACGAATGCAGCCAAGTAAGCAGCGACAGGCTGCCACAGGGCTGCATAGCAGGTAGGATGTACGCCTATTTTGAGGGTGCCATCGTCAATGAAATTCAAGGATCTTCGGGATTTCGTGCAGCAGCTTGAGCAGCGCGGAGAGTTGAAACGCATCCAGATTCCCGTCTCGCCGGTGCTGGAGATGACCGAGGTGTGCGACCGCACACTGCGGGCCAAGGGCCCGGCGCTGCTGTTCGAGAAGCCGACCGGCTACGACATCCCGGTGCTCGGCAACCTGTTTGGCACCCCGGAGCGGGTGGCCATGGGCATGGGCGCCGAGTCGGTCAGCGAACTGCGCGAGATCGGCAAGCTGCTGGCTTTCCTCAAGGAGCCGGAGCCACCGAAGGGCTTGAAGGACGCGTGGTCGAAACTGCCGATCTTCCGCAAGATCATCTCGATGGCGCCGAAAGTCGTCAAAGACGCGGTGTGCCAGGAAGTGGTCATCGAAGGCGACGACGTCGACCTGGCGATGCTGCCGGTGCAGACCTGCTGGCCCGGCGACGTCGGCCCGCTGATCACTTGGGGCCTGACCGTCACCAAAGGCCCGAACAAGGATCGCCAGAACCTCGGCATCTACCGTCAGCAAGTGATCGGCCGCAACAAGGTGATCATGCGCTGGCTCAGCCACCGTGGCGGTGCGCTGGACTTCCGTGAGTGGTGCGAGAAGCACCCGGGCCAGCCGTTCCCGGTCTCCGTGGCGCTGGGCGCCGACCCTGCGACCATCCTCGGCGCCGTGACGCCGGTGCCGGACAGTCTCTCCGAATACGCTTTCGCCGGCCTGTTGCGCGGTAACCGCACCGAGCTCGTCAAGTGCCGTGGCAACGACCTGCAAGTGCCGGCCACTGCCGAGATCATCCTCGAAGGGGTGATTCATCCGGGCGAAATGGCCGACGAAGGCCCGTACGGCGACCACACCGGTTACTACAACGAAGTCGACAGCTTCCCGGTGTTCACCGTCGAGCGCATTACCCACCGGATCAAGCCGATCTATCACAGCACCTACACCGGCCGTCCACCGGATGAGCCGGCGATCCTCGGCGTGGCGCTGAACGAAGTGTTCGTGCCGATCCTGCAGAAGCAGTTCCCGGAAATCACCGATTTCTACCTGCCGCCGGAAGGCTGCTCGTACCGCATGGCCGTGGTGACGATGAAGAAGTCGTATCCGGGGCATGCCAAGCGCGTGATGCTCGGTGTCTGGTCGTTTTTGCGACAGTTCATGTACACCAAGTTCGTTATCGTCACTGACGACGATATCAACGCCCGGGACTGGAACGACGTGATCTGGGCCATCACCACGCGCATGGACCCCAAGCGCGACACGGTGATGATCGACAACACGCCGATCGACTACCTCGACTTCGCCTCGCCGGTGTCCGGCCTGGGCTCGAAAATGGGCCTGGATGCCACCCACAAGTGGCCGGGCGAAACCACTCGCGAGTGGGGCCGCGTAATCGTCAAGGACGACGCCGTCACCCAGCGGATCGATGCCATCTGGAATCAGTTAGGAATAGATTGATGCGTGTAACCCTGCAGCCCTCCGGAGCGGTGCTTGAGATACGGCCCGGCGAGCGGATTCTCGATGGTGCGCGGCGCCTGGGCTATGAATGCCCGCAAAGCTGCCGCAACGGCAATTGCCACGTATGTGCGGCGCTGCTGGTGGAAGGCCGGGTCGAGCAGGCCGGCAAGGTGCACGACCACGGCGAGTTCTACACTTGCATAGCCGAGCCGCTGGAAGACTGCGTCCTGCTGTGGGATGGCGTGCTCGCGCTGGGAGAACTGCCGGTGCGCAGCCTGTCGTGTCAGGTCATCGAATGCCGGGATGTCGGTGGCGACACCTGGCGCGTGCGCCTGCGTGCGCCGGCCGGCAAGCCGCCGCGTTATCACGCCGGGCAGTACCTGATGATCGAGCGTGAAAACGGCGAGAAGTCGGCGTTCTCCATGGCCTCGGCGCCGCACGGCGGGCGCGATCTGGAAATCCACGTGCTGGCCCGCGAAGCCAGTGCACTGAGCCTGATCGAGCAGTTGCAACGCAACGCGATGGTGCGCGTCGAGCTGCCATTCGGTGACACTCACCTCGCCGAGTTGCCTGACGGGCCACTGGTGTTGATCGCCGCCGGCACCGGCATGGGCCAGATCCACAGCCTGATCGAACACTGCCGTGCCAACGGCTTCAAACACCCGGTGCATCTGTATTGGGGGGTACGCCGTCCGGAAGATTTCTACGAGATCGAACATTGGGACGAATGGTTGAAGCTGCCCAATCTGTTCCTGCACAAAGTCGTCAGCGACCAGTGCGGTTGGGAAGGGCGCTGCGGGATGTTGCACCAGGCCGTGTGTGAAGACTTCGCCGATCTGAAGTCCCTGCATGTATACGCCAGCGGCTCGCCGGCGATGGTCTACGGGACTCTGGATGCGCTGGTGGAAGCCGGGATGGATGCGCACCAGATGCGCGCCGATGTATTTGCGTATGCGCCGCGCTCTTGAGCCGAGCTCTTGCGTCCCGCGCCTGAGCCGCGCTTCTAGAAACGCACGCCGCTAGTCACCATCGCCGCATTGGCGCCGAGAAATACCAGCTCGGCGGCCAATGGGCCGTAGTGAGTCCCGACGGACGGAATGATCACCGGCGCAACGCCGTAGCGGTTCAAAGGAATCTTGTCCTTGTAATCACCGCGATAACCCTGCAACAGCCCACCCGTGAGTTTCAGATACAGCGGATATTCGCTGCTGTCATAGCGCTTGCCGACATAGGCGTAGTTCGAGCGCTGGCGGAACGAGTTACGGAAAGTTGCCCCGCCAAATACCCAGCCGGACGCCTGATTGCGTTCGATGCCGATCAAGTCCTGATGATTATTGTGCTCGGGGTCGGGCGAGTAATGTCGGGTGTAGACACTGGTCTGGGCATACCAGAAGCCTTTGCCTTGCGCATTGTCCTCGGCCAATGCATGGCCGGCCTGAGCCATCAGCAACGCGGCCAGAAGTCTTGGGATTTTCATAGTGCAGCCTCAGTTAAACGGGATGGCTTGCGCCAGAGGAAGGCCGTTATACGTAGGCGTTCAGCGACGGAGAAGAAAGAAAGTCCGACATTTTAGTAGGAAGATTCCTGCGCTTTCTTGAACCAATCCTGAACAAGCGAAGGCTTATGCATATTTCATTCGGGTATTTAAGATATTTCGGCAATGGTATTAGGCTATATAAAACCGCATAGCGTTGACTAATACACCCGATTTAGCGCTATCGAGCAGGTCATACATCCTTTAGCACTTTTCGTTTTAGATTTACTGCTATATGTTCTAACGAACGAATTGCGCTTACATCTTGTAATACTTGCGGGGCCGAACACTTCCGTCATGACAGCCATAGAATCTGCTTTTCTGAATCTGGCTTATCCTCCGCGGCTCGATCTGGGGCCGCAGCTCACTCACGAACAACTTCTCGCTTCCATGCAATCGACCATGGCGCGCCACAAGGGCGGGCCGGTTTGGCTGTTCGCCTACGGGTCGCTGATCTGGCGCCCGGAATGTACGGCGGTGGAGCGGGTGCGCGGGCGCGTCCATGGCTACCACCGCGGCCTGTATTTGTGGTCGCACGAGCATCGGGGGACGCCGGAAATGCCCGGGCTGGTATTTGGTCTGGATCGCGGCGGTTCATGCAGCGGCTTCGCCTATCGGCTGCCGGAAGAGAATCTCGACGCTGCGCTGTACGCGCTGTGGAAACGCGAGATGCCGTTCCCGTCCTATCGCCCGCACTGGCTCAACTGCCGGCTCGAAGATGGCAGTCAGGTGCAGGCGTTGGGATTTGTTCTGGAGCGACACCTGCCCAGCTATGCCGGCAACTTGCCGGATCACGTGCTGAGTCAGGTGTTCGAAAGCGCTTGCGGGCGTTACGGCACCACTCGCGATTATGTCGAGCAGACCGCCCACGCCCTGCGCAGCCACGCCATGCCGGATCGAAATCTGGAGGCGCGGCTCAAGCGCTGTCAGTCAAAAGCCGATCAGGCGACGGCTTCGCGGCTCTGACTGGCGACTTGCTTGTGCCACAGGGTCGGGGCCAGGAAGGCCATCGACAGCAGGCAAGCGCCCACCAGCAGGACAAAACCACCGTTCCAGCCGAAGTGGTCAACGGTGTAGCCCATCGCCGCACTCGCCGCGACCGAACCACCCAGGTAACCGAACAGACCGGTGAAGCCCGCAGCCGTGCCGGCGGCTTTCTTCGGTGCCAGTTCCAGCGCCTGCAGGCCGATCAGCATCACCGGGCCATAGATCAGGAAGCCGATCGAGAACAGCGCGATCATGTCCACGGTCGGGTTGCCGGCCGGGTTCAGCCAGTACACCAGTGTCGCCACGGTCACCAGCGCCATGAACACCATGCCGGTCAGGCCACGATTGCCACGGAAGATCTTGTCCGACATCCAGCCGCACAGCAGCGTGCCCGGAATGCCCGCCCACTCGTAGAAGAAATAGGCCCACGAGGTTTTATCCACGGTGAAACCTTTGGCTTCTTTCAGGTAGGTCGGCGCCCAATCCAGTACGCCGTAGCGCAGCAGGTAAACGAACACGTTGGCCATGGCGATGTACCAGAGCATTTTGTTGCGCAGCACGTATTTGACGAAAATTTCCTTGGCGCTGAATTCCTCTTCGTGGCTGGCGTCGTAGCCTTCCGGGTAATCGTTCTTGTACTTCTCGATCGGCGGCAGGCCGACCGATTGCGGGGTGTCACGCATGGTGATGAAGGCAAACACCGCCACGCCCAGCGCCACCGCTGCCGGAACGTAGAAGGCTGCGTGCCAGTCATTGAACAGGCCCATGCCGATCAGGAACAGCGGGCCGATCAGACCGCCACCGACGTTATGCGCCACGTTCCACACCGAAACCACGCCGCCACGTTCCTTCTGCGACCACCAGTGCACCATGGTGCGTCCGCTCGGCGGCCAGCCCATGCCCTGGGCCCAGCCGTTGATGAACAGCAGGATGAACATCATGGTCACGCTGGACGTCGCCCACGGCGCGAAACCGAAAATGAACATCACCCCGGCGGACACCAGCAGGCCGAATGGCAGGAAGTAGCGCGGGTTGGAACGGTCGGACACCAGGCCCATCAGGAACTTCGACAGACCGTAGGCAATGGCGATGGCCGACATCGCCAGACCCAGATCGCCACGGCTGTAGCCTTCGTCGATCAGGTACGGCATGGCCAGCGAGAAGTTTTTGCGCAGCAGGTAGTAACCCGCGTAGCCAAAGAAGATACCGGCGAAGATCTGCCAGCGCAGGCGTCGGTAAGTACTGTCTATTTTTTCTTCAGGCAATGGAGCCTGATGTGCGGCAGGACGAAAGAAAGCAAACATTCAAGAGCTCCAGATTTCTTGTTTTGACTGCGGATGCGAATGTTACAGTTTCGTTACCGAAAATAGCACCGGTTCGCATCGGCAAAACAGCGGAAAATGTTGGAAGTCGCACGTTCTTTTACGAACCTGTCGCTCAGCTGTAAGAACAGGGCGTTTTCACCACTTATCTACATGGAGTGACTTAGACTCGCGGCCCGTTCAGCCGATTGATCAGCCGAGATAAGCAATGTCACTGAAGGTTCGCATGTTGGTGCCGAGATTTTTGGTGGCAGCGGGACTTGCCGTCGTGTTGCTGACATTGATCGTCACCGATCATCCTTCGCATTCCGGCCTGCGCAACGCCACGGTGCTGATCATTCGGCATGCGGAAAAACCGGATACAGGATCGGTGCTCAATGCCCGAGGCGAGCAACGCGCCGCCGCCTACGTCGACTATTTCAATCCGCTGAAACTCGACGGCCAGACACTCACGCCCCAGCGTTTGATCGCTGCCGGCGATACCCCGGAAAGTTCGCGCTCACGCCTGACCCTGACCCCGCTGGCCCAGCGCCTGAACCTTGCGATCGAGCAGCCCTTCGTCAATGGCGATCTGCATCAACTGGTCAAACTGTTGCGCAAGAGCAATCAGGCGCAGACGGTGCTGATCGCCTGGCATCACGGCCATATCAATAAACTGCTCAAAGCCTTTGGCGGCGACCCCATAGCCCTGATGGGTCAGGAAAAATGGCCGGATGAGGTCTTCGACTGGCTGATCGTCCTGCGCTTCGATGACAAGGGCCGGCTGATTCCGTCGCGCAGTCTGAAGGTGCAGGAGCACTTGTTGTCGGGCGACTCTGCCGGGCCGAACGGCGGCTAAACGTCCGTCAGAAAATTTACCTGCCGTCATTTGCCCAGCGGTTTCGTCGGATTTCCCATCGGGATCAGGAAATGTCCTGCATTCAATAGCGAAGCTGCGCCATTCAGTTAAAAGACAGTGCTCCGTAAACTTTCTGTTGTTGCCGGACAGGCATCTCAATAGGGAAGGGGCGCGATAATGCGGTGGTTTTTTGCAGGGCTTTTATTGACGATCTTCAGTCTTGCACTGGCGGCAGAAGGGTTACTCATACCTGAAAACAACCCGCAGCCGATTTACCCGAAGAGGTTGTCCAGGGCAGGGGTCGAAGGCGAGGTCAGGGTCAGCTTTATCGTCAAGGCGGATGGCTCGGTCAGCGCGATCGACATCGTGCAAAGTGATCACCCCGATCTGGCTGAGGCGGTCAAAGACGCCATAACACAGTGGCGCTTCAGGCCCTGGACGGTTGAAGACGGTCGGCCTGCGGAACAGCCCATCGTGGCGCCGATGCTCTTTCGATTGGCGAGGGATCAGCCGATCGACATCAACCAGTGGCTGAAGTCAGTAAAGTGTCGCGTCATCAATGACGGTTTCAGGAACATGCCTGAGCACGCCTGGGTCGACGCAGAAGTGTTTAATTACACCCGTGCTTACGTTTCCAACGTGATTCTCAAGAGTCAGTTGGCCGATGAACAACGTCTGGCAATCATCGCCAAGATGAACCGGCGCGTACCGATGATCGTCAGAGGCTGCCGGGAAGCTCCTATGCGTAGCTACATGAGTTTTCTGCCGGGAGAGGTTCGCGAGTTGCTTTGATAGCCAGCGACGCTGTGTTGCTGCCTGGCGCGAATCAGGCCGGCTCCGAGAGGTCACCGGCCAGAAAACACTCAGCGCACCTGCACCACCACCTTGCCCACCGCCTTGCGCTGCCCCAGATCGTTGATCGCCTGCGCCGCGTTGCTCAGCGGATACACCTGCGACACCAGCGGCTTCAACTTGCCCTCGGCGAACCAGCCGAACAACTGCTGGAAGTTCGCCGCGTTGTCCTGCGGCTGACGCTGGGCGAAGGAGCCCCAGAACACGCCGAGTACCGCGGCGCCCTTGAGCAGGGCGAGGTTGACCGGCAGCTCGGGGATGCGTCCGCTGGCGAAGCCGACCACCAGCAGGCGGCCGTTCCAGGCGATGGCGCGGATGGCCTGATCAAACAGGTCGCCGCCGACCGGGTCGTAGATCACGTCGGCGCCCTGGCCGTCGGTGAGGCGTTTGATTTCGTCCTTGAGGCTGGTTTCGCTGTAGTTGATCAGTTCATCGGCACCGGCGGCCTTGGCCACGGCGAGTTTTTCCGCGCTGCTGGCGGCGGCAATGACCCGGGCACCCATGGCTTTGCCGATTTCCACCGCCGCCAGGCCGACGCCACCGGAAGCGCCGAGCACCAGCAGGGTCTCGCCCGGTTGCAGGTTGGCCCGTTGTTTGAGGGCGTGCATCGAAGTGCCGTAGGTCATGCTGAACGCGGCGGCGGTGTTGAAATTCATCGACGGCGGGATCGGCAGCACGTTGTAACCCGGCACCGCGACCTGTTCGGCGAAGCTGCCCCAGCCGGTCAGGGCCATGACCCGGTCGCCGACTTTCAGATGGCTGACCTTTTCACCGACGGCGCTGACCACGCCGGACGCTTCGCCCCCCGGCGAAAACGGGAAGGGCGGCTTGAACTGGTATTTGCCCTCGATGATCAGCGTGTCCGGGAAGTTGACCCCGGCGGCGTGCACCTCCAGCAGGATTTCGTTCTTCTTCGCGACAGGACTGGCGACGTCTTCCAGCACCAGCGATTCGGCAGGGCCGAAGGCTTTGCACAGCACGGCTTTCATCAGGGCTATTCCTTTGGGAGTGATGGCCGATAAGTGTAGGTGTGTCAGTCAACGGGTCAACGAGCATGCCCGGCCCTGATAGTCAGCCATAAGCTTGTGCTTGCGCGGCGGGTCGTTATGCTAGGCCGCAAACCGGATAAGGAGCGAATTGTGAAAGCGTGGATCATGTTGTTGCTGGCCCTGTCTCTGCCTGTGGCAGCGCTGGCCGAAGAAGCCAAAGAAGGCGAGGCGCCGAAGGTCAACTACATCACCCTGAGCCCGCCGTTCGTGGGCAATTACGGGCTGGACGGCACGCCGAAGCTGAAGGTCTACAAGGCCGACGTGGCGCTGCGTGTGACCGGCGAAGAGGCGACCAAACTGGTCAAGGCCAACGAGCCGCTGATCCGCAATCAACTGGTGGCGCTGTTCACTCAGCAGACCACCGAGGCGATGGGCAGCATCGAAGGCAAGGAAAAGCTGCGTCAGGAAGCCCTGAAGCAGACCCAGCAAGTGATGAATGACGAGACCGGCAAACCGGTGGTTGAAGATCTGTTGTTCAACAACCTGATCATTCAGTAACCACGCTGGCCGCTGTTCAGGACGCCAGGCTTTTGCGAAAGCGCGCCAAGGCGATAACGAAGAACAGCAGGCCGATGGCCGTCAGCGCCAGCAAGTCCGGCCAGACCACGCTCAGCCCGGCATCGCGAAACAGAATCGCGGCGCTGAGGCTGACAAAGTGTGTGGACGGCGAGCCCTGCATGACCCATTGCAGCCACTGCGGCATGCTGTCCAATGGCGTGCTGCCGCCGGACAGCAGCAACATCGGGATGATCACCGGAATCGCCAGCAGGCCGAACTGCGGCGTCGAACGCGCCAGCGTCGCCAGAAAGATGCCCAGCGCGGTACTGGCAAACAGATAAACCGCAGTCACCAGCAAAAACAGGCTCATCGAGCCGGCCAACGGCACATCCAGCAGGCCTTTGACCACCACCTCCAGCGACAGCCAGGTGCACAACACCACCACCAGCAGGTTGCTCCAGATTTTCGCCAGCATGATTTCCAGGGCCGTCAGCGGCAGCACCAGCAAATGGTCGAGCGTGCCGTGTTCGCGTTCGCGCAGCAGCGCCGTGCCGGTGAGGATGATCGCCAGAATAGTGATGTTGTTGACGATCTGAATCACCGCCAGAAACCAGCCGCCCTCCAGATTGGTGTTGAACAGGGCGCGAGTAGTCAGTTGCACGGGTGCCTTGGCCGCTGCACCGCCCTGACCGGCATAGTCGAGCAATTCGCGCTGGAAGATCCGGCCGATGTAGCCGGCGCCCATGAACGCCTGGCTCATCGCTGTGGCATCGACGTTGACCTGAATCGCCGGTTGCCGCGCGGCGAGCAAGTCGGTTTGAAAGCCCGCCGGAATATTGATCACGAAGGTGTACTCACCGCTGTCCATGACCTGATCCAGTTGCGCATAAGGCAGCAGCACCGGCGTCTGGAATTCCGGCGGCTGCAGGGCCTGGGCCAATTGGCGTGAGAGGGCGCTGTGGTCTTCGTCGACGATGGCCACGCTGGCGTTGTGCACGCCGATCACCGAACC
Source organism: Pseudomonas sp. PS01299 (assembly GCF_029960145.1). Lineage (NCBI taxonomy): Bacteria > Pseudomonadati > Pseudomonadota > Gammaproteobacteria > Pseudomonadales > Pseudomonadaceae > Pseudomonas > Pseudomonas sp. PS01299. Next base: position 24,741 of record NZ_JASCPO010000027.1, read on the forward strand.
GGCGGCGGGCATGTAAATCGCCACGGTGAAGGCGTAGAACAGGAACAGCAGCAACACGCTGTCATGGCGCAGGCTGGTCAGTTCCTTGAGTCCCAGGCGCAGGATGTGCGCGAACTTGTGCATCAGGCCTCCTGCTTTTTCAGCATGATCAGGCTCAGCCCGGTGAACCCGACAAAGAACCCGAACAGCGCCAGGCACTGTGGCCACAGTTGACGCAAGTCCAGCGCTTTGGTGAACGTACCCACCGCGATGTCGAGGAAGTGCCCCGCCGGAAACAGCATGCCCATCACTGCTGCCGCACCTTCCAGCGACGAGCGCGGCACGATCAGCCCGGAGAACTGGATGGTCGGCAGGCTGGTGATGATCATGGTGCCGAGGATCGCGGCGATTTGCGTGCGGGTGAATGCCGAAATCAGCAGGCCCATGCTGGTGGTCGCCAACACATACAGCAGTCCGCCGAATGCCAGTGTCAGCAGGCTGCCCTTGAACGGCACGCCGAACAGCCAGCGATTCATCGCCACCAGCAGCGCCAGATTGACCAGACTGACCAGCAGGTACGGCGCCTGTTTGCCCAGCAGAAACTCCAGACGGGTCAGGGGCGTGGCGTAGAAATTGGTGATCGACCCCAGCTCCTTTTCGCGGACGATGCCCAGCGCCGTGAGCATCGCCGGAATGAACGCCAGAATCAGCGCCATGACCCCGGGGCCGATAGCGTTGACGCTAACCACGTCCTGGTTGTAACGAAAGCGGGTTTCCAGGCTGGCGGCCGCCGGGTGGGCCAGCGCCGGGCTGCTCTGCTCGGCTAGTTGTTGCAGATTGGCCAAGTGTACGGCTTCAACATAATTGCGGCTGGTTTCGGCGCGAAACGGCATGCCGCCATCCAGCCACGCCGCCACAGCGGGTTGGCGCCCGGCGTACAGATCGCGGCCGAATCCGGGGGGAATCTCCAGCGCCAGTTTGATTTCCGAGCGTTGCAGGCGCCGGTGCAGTTCCTGCGGGTCATGAATGGCCGGCTGTTCGTCGAAGTACCGGGAGCCGCGAAACGCCTCCAGATAAGCTCGGCTTTGCGGTGTCTGATCCTGGTCGTACACGGCGAACGCGAGGTTTTCCACGTCCAGCGAGATGCCGTAACCGAAGATCACCATCATGAAAATCGCCCCGGCCAAGGCGAACGCCATGCGCACTTTGTCGCGCAACAGCTCCTTGCCTTCGCGACTGGCCACGGCCAACAGGCGACCGAGGCTGAAACCGTGCTGGGGCACTGGTGTTGGTGCAGCGCTCGGCGGCGCCATTTGCGGTTCGGCCACAGGCGCTGATGGCTGAGCGCCCTGAGCCTGTTCCAGGCAAGTGACGAAGGCCGCTTCCAGCGTCTCGCCGGCAAACTGGCGTTGCAGCGCCGCCGGGGTGTCGCAGGCGAGAACTTTGCCCGCGTGCATCAGCGAGATGCGGTCGCAGCGCTGCGCTTCGTTCATGAAGTGCGTGGAGAGGAAGATCGTCACGCCCTGTTCGCGGGACAACTCGATCAACAGTCGCCAGAAATCATCACGGGCTGCCGGATCGACGCCGGAAGTCGGCTCGTCGAGAATCAGCACCTCCGGGCGGTGCAGCACCGCCACCGCCAGTGACAGACGCTGGCGCAGCCCCAATGGCAATGCTCCGGATGGCTGGTCGGCGACCGCGAGCAGATTGAAGCGCTGAATCAACGCCTCGATGCGTTGTGCGCTCTCGGTTTTGGGCAGGTCGAACAGCCGCGCGTGCAGTTCGAGGTTCTGCCGCACACTGAGTTCGCCATACAACGAAAAACTCTGCGACATGAAGCCAACCCGCTTGCGCGTGGCCAGATCCTTGGCGTTCACCGGGTTACCGAGCAACGTCGCACTGCCTTCGCTGGCCGGCATCAGCCCGGTCAGGACTTTCATGGTGGTGGTCTTGCCGCAGCCGTTGGAGCCAAGAAAGCCGAAAATCTCGCCACGCCCAATGGCAAAACTGACGTGATCCACAGCGGTGAAGTCGCCGAAGCGCAGCGTCAGGTCGTGGGCTTCGATGGCGATGTCGCTGCTGTTGCCGGTGCGCGGTGGAATCACCAGCGGCTGAGCGTCATGCTGGCTGTCACCCTGAAAATGGGTGAAGGCGTCATCGAGTTTGCCGCTGGGGGTGACGTTCGCCAGCTCGCGGCTCAGGCCGGTGGCGATCAACTTGCCGGCATCGAGCATCAGGCAATGCTCGAACTGCTCGGCTTCTTCCATATAGGCCGTGGCGACCAGCAGCGTCAGTTGCGGGCGCTGGCGTCGCACATCGTCGACCAACTCCCAGAAGCGCCGGCGCGAGAGCGGGTCGACGCCGGTGGTCGGCTCATCGAGGATCAGCAGATCCGGTTCATGGATCAGCGCGCAACACAGCCCGAGTTTCTGCTTCATGCCGCCGGACAACTTGCCGGCGGGGCGCTCGGCGAACTTCAGCAGATCCGTGGCGAGCAACAGGCTGTGCATGCGCTGCTCGCTTTCAGCCTTGGACAGGCCGAACAGCGTCGAGAAGAACTGGATGTTCTCGCGGATCGACAGCTCCGGGTACAAGTTGCCGCCCAGCCCCTGCGGCATGAAGGCGATGCGCGCATAGAGTGTGTCGCGATGCCGGCGATCCTCGATCGCGCCACCGAGCACGTCCAGTTGCCCTTGCTGCAAGGTCTTCACGCCGGCAATCAACCCCAGCAGGCTGGATTTGCCGGCGCCATCGGGGCCGATCAGCCCGCAGCGCGTACCGGCGGGCAGGCTGAAGGCGATATCGCTCAGCGCTTGCTGTTTGCCGTAGCGGTGCGCGATACCGTTCGCTTGAACCGCAAGGCCGCTCATTGCAGATTGGCCGGCCATTCGACGGGCGCGATCCGCACGTAGCCGGCCCCGGGCATGCCGGGTTTGGCCTGCGGCACGGCGCTGGGCTGAACCAGGCGCAGCTTGACGCGGAACACCAGTTTTTGCCGCTCGTCGCGGGTCTCGACCTCTTTGGGGGTGAACTGCGATTTGGCCGCGACGAAGCTGATTTTTGCCGGCAGCGGGTTATCGGGCAAAGCATCGAGCAGCACGCGCGCCTCATCGCCCACCGCCAGGCGCCCGGCCACCGCGGCTGACAGATAGAGGTTCATGTACTGGTCGTTGGGATCGATCAGCAGCAAGACCCGGCCACCGGCCCCCAGCACTTCGCCGGGTTCGGCCATGCGCAGCTGGATCACGCCATCAATCGGCGCGCGCAGACTGCTGTCGTCAATTTCACTGGTCAACTGTGCGACTTGAGCCTGTGCCGCGCCAATCGCCGCACTGACAGCAGACACCTGGGCCCGGGCGGCGACAACGGCGGCATTACCGGTGCCGATGCGTGACTGCAGCTGATCGATGATCTGCGCGCTGACGTAACCGTGCTTGAACAGTGATTGCGAACGCCCGAGCTCTTGCTGGGCCAGCAACAGCTCACTCTGGCGCAATTGCACGTTGGCCTGAGCGGCGTTGAGATTCTCCCGGGCGCGCAACACTTCGGCTTCGGCCTGATTGCGCTGGGCTTCGAGGGTGCGGGTGTCCATACGCGCCAGCAGTTGGCCCTTGCTGACCTTGTCGCCTTCGTCGACCAGCACCTCGGCGAGGCGCCCGGGGGTCTTGCTGGCGATCTGCACTTCAGTGGCTTCCAGCCGCCCGTTGCCCATCGACAGTCCTTCGACCAGGCGGCTGCTGATGGACATCCAGTAACCTAATCCGCCAGCGGCGGCGAGTAACACCAGGAGCGAACCGGCGTATAGAAGTGAAGAACGGCTGTGCGTCGACATGGGGGCATCCTGCGGCTGTGGCTTGCAGTCTGACTGTTCAAGCGTTCCATTCGCTTGATGTCAGTCAAATGAGCGCCAAGCCTAGCCCCTTTTGCCGGTAAAAACCGTGACTGGCGAGTTCTTAGCGCAAACCGAGTACGGCGGCCCACTGTTCGGCCGTAACCGGCATGACCGACAGGCGACTGCCTTTCTGCACCAGCGGCATTTCGGCCAGCGCAGTCTGCTGTTTCAGGTAATCGAGCTTCAGCACCCGGGCAAACGTCTCGACATGCACAACATCAATCGCAGTCCAGGCGTTTTTATCGGGTGTGGCCTTCGGGTCGAAGTAATGGCTCTCGGGTTCCAGTGCGGTGGGATCCGGGTACGCCGCCTCGATTATTTTGCCGATTCCGGCGATACCCGGCTCCGGGCAACTGGAGTGGTAGAAAAAGAACTCATCGCCCACCGCCATCGCCCGCAGGAAATTGCGCGCCTGATAGTTGCGAACCCCGTCCCAGCGCGCTTTGCCGAGTTTCTCCAGATCTTTGATCGAGAGTTCGTCGGGCTCGGATTTCATCAGCCAATAGGCCATGTCTTTTGCTCCTCAAGCGGTGATTGGGCAGGTTGTCGGGCAATTTTATGACAAACCGACGGTCGGTTGACGTCAGCGTTTGCGCCCGGGTTCACGTTGTCGCAAAATGCCGGCCTTTAAAGCTTGACGCTGCTGCACGGCCTACGAACGGAAACCGCTGCTGTCATCGTGATGATGTGCCTTGAGGGGGGCAATCGATGAAACGCAAACCGGATTTGCTATGGACTTTGGTTATTTTGTTCGGCCTTGGTGTCGTGACCACCGGTTACGCGCAAAGTCTGTGGACGAGCAAGACCGATGCTCCGGTTGAAGTCGCGCAACAGGTCCAACAGTCGACCGCCTTCAAACGCTGAAACTGCCTTCCCGACGCCGCTGATCTGCGCGGCGTCTATCCCGCGAAATACCACGCTTTATCGGTGACCGTGCCCTGCAACGGTACATCCCAGCTGGCCTGCGCCAGGCGTTCGACCTTCTGACATTCATGGGCCAGGCCCAGCAACGTCGGCTTGCGCCAGTTCTTGCGCCGGGCCAGGTACGCCAGACTGCGATCGTAGAATCCGCCGCCCATCCCCAGGCGTCCGCCAGCATCGTCAAACCCCACCAGTGGCAACAACACCAGATCCAGGGTCCAGATCTTGCGCTGATGGGCCAGATTGGCTCGTGGTTCGAGAATGCGGAAGCGGTTGGGCTTGAGCTTGTCGCCGGGGCGAATCCGCTGGAACACCATTTTGGTTCGCGGCCAGGCGCTGAGCACCGGCAGGTAGGTGGCCTTGCCGCGACGCTGGGCTTCACGCAGCAGCAGGCGCGGGTCGATTTCACCGTCGGTGGGCAGATAAAGCGAAATATGTCGGGCCCGGCGGAAGTGCGGGTCTTGCGCCAGTTGGCGGAACAGGCCTTTGGCGGCCTGCCGCTGTTCACCGGGAGTCAGTGAACGACGCGCCTTGCGCAGCAGGCGGCGGAGTTGCGGGCGGGGCAGCAGCGCAGGTTCGGTCATGGTTCGGCTTCGGCAGGTGAGGGCGAAAACGCACGCATAAAAAATCCGATGCCGGCAAAAACCGGCATCGGATTCGAATCAGGCTCCCCGGATGAACCGCTGTCAACTTAGCCCTTGAACCCGAAAGTTCAAGGTGGAAGATGCAGTAGACTTTAAGGCTTTCCGTCTGGCGGACATGCACACCAGCCCAACGTGCAACCTCCAGGGTAGTGCAAATCGGCTCAGGGACATCGTCAACTGGCAAGCACCCCAGGGAGTGCCGCGAGTATACCTCAAGCGGCCTGGCGAATCAGCCCTTGCTGATGTCCGGATCGTCGGCCAGCACCAGATCGACACGATCGAGCAAGTCGCGCACCTGTTCACGGGTCGAGCCGCTGGCCTGGATGTCCGGGCGCTCTTCTTTGTGCAAGAGGTCGTGGGTGATGTTCAGCGCGGCCATTACCGCAATACGGTCGGCGCCGATGACTTTGCCGCTGCTGCGGATCTCGCGCATCTTGCCGTCCAGGTAGCGGGCGGCGCTGACCAGATTGCTGCGTTCTTCCTGGGGGCAGATGATCGAATATTCTTTGTCGAGGATCTGCACGGTAACGCTATTGCTTGAACTCATGAGTCTTGCTCCAGGGCCTTGAGGCGCGAAATCATCGATTCGACCTTACGCCGGGCGATTTCGTTTTTTTCAATGAGGTGAGCGCGTTCCTCGCGCCAGGTCTTTTCCTGAGCTAGTAAGAGTGCGTTTTGACTCTTTAGTTGCTCGACTCGGGTAATCAGCTTTTCGAGTCTGGCCATCAGCGCTTGCAGGTCGGTGTCTTCCATTGTGTCCACTGAATTCATCTGATGGGCGGCAGGCGCCTGGCTGGCGGACAGCCTTTAATAGTCTTGGCGAGTCTGTCGATGTAGGATACAAGGCCTTCATTCTAGACATAGCGCCGTCTGGCGCCTAGCTGCCCATGACCATTGCGAATTCCCCGTACCAAGCCTTTGCCACCCTGCTGACGTCCAGCGGCCACAACGTCTCGCCTGCCGAACTGCACGGCCTGCTGCTCGGCCGCAGCTGCGCCGGTGCCGGCTTCAACGCCGACGAGTGGCTGATCGATGCCGCCGAACTTCTGGAAAACGAGCCACAGGACAACGTCCGCAACGCCCTGATCGGCCTGCAAGAGATGGTCAAGGGTGAGTTGACCGGTGACGACGTCACCGTCGTTCTGCTGCTGCCGACCGATGACGCGCCGCTGGCCGACCGCGCCGCCGCACTGGGCCAATGGTGCCAGGGCTTCCTCAGCGGTTTCGGCCTGAACTGCCGCGACAGCAGCATGCTCAGCACTGAAGCCACCGAAGTGCTGCAGGATCTGGCGGCGATCTCCCAGGTGCAAGACGCTCTGGAAGAATCCGAAGACGGCGAAAGCGACTACATGGAAGTCATGGAATACCTGCGCGTCGCGCCGCTGCTGCTGTTCTCGGAAACCAAGAAAGCCGACGTGCCGCCAGCCGCCAAGCCGTCGCTGCATTAATCGCGTGCCAGGGAAAGCCATCTGCCCATGATCCATATCCCCAAAGCGGAATACAGCCGTCGCCGCAAGGCCCTGATGGCGCAGATGGAACCCAACAGCATCGCGATCCTGCCCGCCGCCGCAGTCGCGATCCGCAACCGCGACGTCGAGCACGTCTACCGTCAGGACAGCGACTTTCAGTACCTCAGCGGTTTCCCCGAGCCACAGGCGGTCATCGTCCTGATGCCCGGCCGCGAGCACGGCGAGTACGTGCTGTTCTGCCGCGAGCGCAATGCCGAACGCGAGTTATGGGACGGCCTGCGCGCCGGGCAAGAAGGTGCAATCCGTGATTACGGCGCTGACGACGCGTTCCCGATTACCGATATCGACGACATCCTGCCGGGCCTGATCGAAGGCCGCGACCGGGTGTATTCGGCGATGGGCAGCAACCCGGAGTTCGACCGCCATCTGATGGACTGGATCAACGTGATCCGCTCCAAGGCGCACCTCGGCGCCCAGCCACCGAACGAATTCGTTGCCCTGGATCATCTGCTGCACGACATGCGCCTGTATAAATCGGCGGCAGAAGTGAAGGTGATGCGCGAAGCCGCACGGATTTCCGCTCAGGCGCATATCCGCGCGATGCAGGCCAGCCGGCCGGGACTGTACGAATACAGCCTCGAAGCCGAGCTCGATTACGAGTTCCGCAAGGGCGGGGCGAAGATGCCGGCCTACGGTTCCATCGTCGCCGCCGGGCGCAACAGTTGCATCCTGCATTACCAGCAGAATGACGCGCTGCTCAAGGACGGCGACCTGGTGTTGATCGACGCCGGTTGCGAGATCGACTGCTACGCCAGCGACATCACCCGCACCTGGCCGGTCAACGGCAAGTTTTCCGCCGAGCAGAAAGCGATCTACGAATTGGTGCTGGCCTCGCAGGAAGCCGCATTCGCTGAAATCGCTCCGAACAAAAACTGGAACCAGGCGCACGAAGCCACGGTACGGGTGATTACCGCAGGCCTGGTCAAGCTCGGAATCCTGCAAGGCGAGGTCGATGAGTTGATCGCGACCGAAGCCTATAAAGCGTTTTACATGCACCGTGCCGGCCATTGGCTGGGCATGGATGTACATGACGTTGGCGAGTACAAGGTCGGCGGCGAATGGCGGGTGCTTGAGGTTGGCATGGCGCTGACCGTGGAACCGGGCATCTACATCGCCCCGGACAACCAGAACGTGGCAAAGAAATGGCGCGGCATTGGCGTGCGCATTGAGGATGACGTGGTAGTGACCAAGACCGGTTGTGAAATATTGACCAGCGGCGTACCGAAAACCGTCGCCGAAATCGAAGCGCTGATGGCGCAAGCACGGACACACGCGGCATGAGTCGAGTCAATCTGGCAATCATCGGTGGCGGCCTGGTCGGCGCCAGCCTGGCGTTGGCCTTGCAGGCCGGGGCCAAGGCGCGTGGCTGGAAAATCGTCCTGATCGAACCGTTCGCCCCCGGCGACAGCTGGCAGCCGAGCTACGACGCACGTTCGTCGGCGCTGTCCTTCGGTTCCCGGCAGATCTATCAACGGCTGGGCGTGTGGCAGGAGATTTCCCGCCGCGCCGAGCCGATCAAACAGATTCACGTGTCCGACCGTGGCCGCTTCTCCACCGCCCGTCTGTCGGCGATGGAAGAGGGCGTGCCGGCACTCGGCTACGTGGTGGAAAACGCCTGGCTCGGCCAGTGCCTGTGGCAGCACCTGGACAAAGACGTGATCAGTTGGCGCTGCCCGGCGGAAGTCACGCGCATGGAGCCGCTGCCTGACGGCTATCGCCTGACCCTCAATGATGAAACCACCGTCGAGTGCGATCTGGCGGTGCTCGCCGATGGTGGTCGCTCCGGTCTGCGCGAACAACTGGGCATCAACGTGCGCAAGCGTCCGTACAACCAGAGCGCGCTGATCGCCAACATCACCCCGAGCGAATCACACAACGGCATGGCCTTCGAGCGCTTCACCGACGAAGGGCCGATGGCCTTGCTGCCGCTGCCGGACAACCGTTGCGCACTGGTCTGGACCCGCCTGGGCATGGATGCGCAACGCCTGGCAGACCTCAGCGAGCGCGATTTCCTCAGCGAACTGCAAGGCGTGTTCGGCTACCGCCTCGGCACCTTGAAACAGGTCGGCGCGCGGCATCTGTATCCGTTGTCACTGGTCGAGGCCGAAGAGCAGGTGCGCTCGCATTTGGCCGTACTCGGCAATGCCGCGCACAGCCTGCACCCGATTGCCGGACAAGGTTTCAACCTGTCCCTGCGGGATGCTGATGCACTGGCTGCCGCACTGCTCGCCAGCGACAAACCGCTGGGCGACTTCGCCACCTTGCAGGCCTATCGCGAGCGGCAGCGTCTGGATCAGGAGCTCACCGTGGGCTTCTCCGATCAGGTCACCCGGCTGTTCGGCAGCACCCAGCCGCTGATCTCGCTGGGCCGCAACATCGGCCTGCTCGGGCTCGATCTGTTGCCACCGGCCAAGCGCTGGTTCGCCCGTCAGGCCATGGGGCTGGGGACGCGGCCGGATGCTTGAGCGGCGGGTCGGCACTTTCACTTTCAGCAGCGCGCCGCCAACTGGCGCGCTGGCTAAAACCCTTTACGGGCGGCGTATGCCGCCAGCGAGACAGGCTTAAAGCATGGAAATGCGCGCAGATCTGCTGATTGTCGGAGCCGGAATGGTCGGCAGCGCCCTCGCGTTGGCGTTGCAGGACAGCGGCCTGGAAGTGTTGCTGCTCGACGGCAGCCCGCTGAGCGTCAAACCGTTCGACGCCGCCGCGCCGTTCGAGCCGCGAGTGAGCGCCTTGTCGGCGGCCAGCCAGCGGATACTCGAACGCCTTGGCGTCTGGGACGGCATCGCCAAGCGCCGCAGCAGCCCGTACACCGACATGCACGTGTGGGACGGCAGCGGCACCGGGCAGATTCATTTCTCGGCGAGCAGTGTGCATGCCGAAGTGCTCGGCCATATCGTCGAAAACCGCGTGGTGCAGGATGCCTTGCTCGATCGTTTGCACGATTGCGATCTGGGCATGCTGGCCAACGCACGGCTGGAACAGATGCGCCGCTCCGGTGACGACTGGCTTCTGACTCTGGCCGATGGTCGGCAGTTGCGTGCGCCGCTGGTGATTGCGGCGGACGGCGCCAATTCGGCGGTACGCCGTCTGACCGGCGTCGCTACTCGCGAGTGGGATTACCTGCACCATGCCATCGTTACCAGCGTGCGCAGCAGCAAGCCGCACCGGATGACAGCGTGGCAGCGTTTCACCGATCACGGGCCGCTGGCGTTTCTGCCGCTGGAGCGTGACGGGCAGCAGGACTGGTGCTCGATCGTCTGGTCGACCACGCCAAGTGAAGCCGAACGCCTGATGGCGCTGGATGAAGCGGCATTCTGTCGTGAGCTGGAGCGAGCCTTCGAAGGTTGCCTGGGCGAAGTCGTCAGTGCTGATCCACGGCTGTGCGTGCCTTTGCGTCAACGCCACGCCAAACGCTACGTGGCCGAAGGCCTGGCACTGATCGGCGACGCCGCGCACACCATTCACCCGTTGGCCGGGCAGGGTGTGAACCTGGGTTTTCTCGATGCGGCGGTGCTGGCTGAAGTGCTGTTGCAGGCGGCGGAACGCGGCGAACGGCTGGCGGATGTGAAGGTGCTGAGCCGCTACGAGCGCCGGCGCATGCCGCACAACCTGGCATTGATGGCGGCGATGGAGGGCTTCGAGCGTCTGTTCCAGGCTGACCCGTTGCCGGTGCGCTGGTTGCGCAACGCCGGATTGAAACTGGTGGAGCAGATGCCGGAGGCCAAGGCGTTGTTTGTGCGTGAGGCGCTGGGGTTGACCGGGGATCTGCCGGCACTGGCCAAACCCTGAGATCTTTATTGAGGCTGATGGCCTCTTCGCGAGCAAGCCCGTTCCCACATTGAAATGCATTTCAAGGGTGGGAGCGGGCTTGCTCGCGAAGGGGCCAGAACCGACGCCATGAATTTCAGCTTGTGCAACATCTGGTAACTCCTTGCCCAAGTGTTCGATTGAGCTGGTAAATGTGAGTCCTTATCATTTGGCCCACATTTTCCGACCGAGAGATCACTCCCATGTTGGCACCCAAGCGTCTCCTGACCGCACTGGCCCTGACCCTGATCGGCAGCACTGCCGCCCAGGCCGCCGACGAGGTGGTGGTCTACTCCTCGCGTATCGATGAGTTGATCAAACCGGTGTTCGACGCCTACACCGCGAAAACCGGGGTGAAGATCAAGTTCATCACCGACAAGGAAGCGCCGCTGATGCAGCGGATCAAGGCCGAAGGCGAAAACGCCACCGCCGACCTGCTGCTCACCGTCGATGCCGGCAACCTCTGGCAAGCCGAGCAGATGGGCATCCTCCAGCCGTTCACCTCGAAGACCATCGACAGCAACATTCCCGCGCAATACCGCTCCTCCAGCCACGCCTGGACCGGCCTGAGCCTGCGCGCGCGGACCATCGCCTATTCCACCGAACGGGTGAAACCGGACGAGTTGACCACCTACGAAGCGTTGGCCGACAAGAATTGGGAAGGGCGTCTGTGCCTGCGCACGGCGAAGAAGGTCTACAACCAGTCGCTGACCGCGACCATGATCGAAGTGCACGGCGCCGAGAAGACCGAGAAGATCCTCAAGGGCTGGGTCAACAACCTGTCCACCGATGTGTTCTCCGACGACGTTGCGGTGCTGGAAGCGATCAACGCCGGGCAGTGCGACGTCGGCATCGTCAACACCTACTACTACGGTCGCCTGCACAAGCAGAAGCCGGATTTACCAGTGAAACTGTTCTGGCCGAATCAGGCCGGTCGCGGCGTACACGTGAACCTGTCGGGTATCGGCCTGACCAAGCATGCGCCGCATCCGGAAGCGGCCAAGGCACTGGTCGAGTGGATGACCACGCCTGAGGCGCAGAAGATCTTCGCCGACGTCAACCAGGAATTCCCGGCCAACCCGGCAGTGAAACCTTCGGAAGAAGTGGCGGCGTGGGGCAAGTTCGTCGCTGACACCTTGCCGGTGGAAGTGGCGGGCAAGCGTCAGGCGGAAGCGATCCGCATGATGGATCGGGCGGGTTGGAACTGAGTATTTGCCGGTCGCTGTGTTCGCTCAAGATCGCTGCCCTCACCCCCAGCCCTCTCCCGGGGGGAGAGGGAGCCGATCTCCATGGCTTTCAAGACCGGAGCTCGGCTCGATGTATCAGATCGGCGTAAATCGAAAGATCACCACGTTCAGTCCCCTCTCCCTCCGGGAGAGGGTTAGGGTGAGGGCAGCAATCTCGAGCTGAAACACCTGAATCAGAACCACCAACCACCCCTCAGAGTCCCAAAAGTGGCCCACCCCGCCCAACGCCGCTGGTACCCCATCGTCCTCGCCATCGCTGCGCTGGTGCTGCTACCCCTGAGTGTCCTGCTGCTGTCGTGGCAGACCATCGATCAGCAGATCTGGTCGCACCTGTGGGAAACCCAGATGCCGCGCCTGCTCGGCAACACCCTGACGCTGGTGCTCGGCGTTGGCGTCGGTGTGACGCTGCTCGGTGTCAGTCTGGCGTGGCTCACCAGCCTCTGCGAATTCCCCGGACGGCGCTGGCTCGACTGGGCGCTGATGCTGCCGTTCGCCATCCCGGCCTACGTGCTGGCGTTCGTCTTCGTCGGCCTGCTGGACTTCGCCGGCCCGGTGCAGACCCTGCTGCGTGAGTGGTTCGGCAGCGGCCTGCGCCTGCCGCGCGTGCGCTCCACCGGCGGGGTGATTGTGGTGCTGGTGCTGGTGTTTTATCCCTATGTCTACCTGCTGGCGCGCACCGCGTTTCTCGCGCAGGGCAAAGGCTTGATGGAGGCGGCGCGGGTACTCGGGCAATCGCCATGGCAGGCGTTCTGGCGGGTGGCGTTGCCGATGGCGCGTCCGGCGATTGGCGCCGGTGTGGCGCTGGCGCTGATGGAGACGCTGGCGGATTTCGGTGCTGTCTCGGTGTTCAATTTCGACACCTTCACCACCGCCATCTACAAGACCTGGTACGGCTTCTTCAGCCTGCCGAGCGCGGCGCAACTGGCCAGCCTGTTGCTGCTGGTGGTGATGCTGGTGCTGTACGGCGAGCGACGCGCCCGTGGCGCCAACCGGGCGAGCAACGAGCGCCCCAGGGTCAAGGCGTTGTATCAGCTGCACGGGCTCAAGGCGTTCGCGGCGACCGGCTGGTGCACGTTGGTGTTTGCCTGCGCGTTCGTGATTCCGCTGCTGCAACTGCTGGTGTGGTTCTGGCAGCGCGGACGCTTCGATCTCGATGAGCGTTATGCCGGGCTGATCCTGCACACCCTGTATCTGGGCGGCATGGCGGCGTTGATCACCGTCAGCGTCGCGCTGCTGCTGGCGTTTGCCCGACGTCTGGCGCCGACCCGGGCAATCCGTTCCGGGGTCAGTCTGGCCAATCTTGGTTATGCGCTGCCGGGTTCGGTGCTGGCGGTGTCGATCATGCTGGCGTTCAGTTATCTCGACCGCGAACTGGTGATTCCGCTGTCGGGCTGGCTCGGCGGCGCCGGCAAACCATTGCTGCTGGGCAGTCTGGCGGCGTTGCTGATGGCCTATCTGGTGCGCTTTATCGCGGTGGCCTACGGGCCGCTGGAAAACAGTCTGGCGCGTATACGGCCTTCATTGCCCGAAGCGGCACGTAGTCTGGGTGTCAGTGGGCCGCGACTGTTTTTCAAAGTGTATCTGCCGCTGTTGCTGCCCGGCACACTGAGCGCGGCGTTGCTGGTGTTCGTCGATGTGCTCAAGGAAATGCCCGCGACCCTGCTGATGCGCCCGTTTGGCTGGGACACGCTGGCGGTGCGGATCTTCGAAATGACCAGTGAAGGGGAATGGGCGCGGGCATCGCTGCCGGCGCTGACCCTGGTGTTGGTCGGCCTGTTACCGGTCATCGGCCTGATCCGCCGCTCGGCGCACCGAAACACTTAGTCGTCAGTCCTGAATCATGCGGCTACAATGCGCGGCATTCGGTGCGGTTCGTCTGACAGACCCGTTCGCTGAAATCGGCTGAAAGCCTTCTATTTCGAGGCTTTCACCCCGTACAGCGGCTGTCCGCACCTTCGCCACGCCCGGAAGGAGAAACCCATGGGACAGCGTACGCCTCTGTATGACCTGCATCTCGCCCTCGGCGCGAAGATGGTCGATTTTGGCGGTTGGGACATGCCACTGCATTACGGCTCGCAGGTCGAGGAACACCACGAGGTGCGCCGCGATTGCGGGGTGTTCGATGTTTCCCATATGACCGTTATCGACATTGACGGCCCCCAGGCCAAGGCCTGGCTGCAGCATTTGCTGGCCAATGACGTCGAACGCCTGCATCGCCCCGGCCGCGCGCTCTACAGCACGATGCTCAACGAACGTGGCGGCATCGTCGACGACATGATCGTCTATCGCCTCGAAGACCGTTATCGTCTGGTGTTCAACGCCTCCACTCGCGACCAGGATCTGGCGTGGATGCAGGCGCAGGTCGCCGGTTACGACGTGCATCTGCACGAGCGTCAGGATCTGGCGATGCTCGCCATTCAAGGCCCGCAGGCCCGGCAGAAGATTGCCGAACTGGTGACCCAGTCCCGCGCCGCACTGATCCAGCACCTCAAACCGTTCGAAGCCGAAGTCGATGGCGACTGGTTCATCGCCCGCACCGGTTATACCGGTGAAGACGGCCTGGAAATCGCTTTGCCGGCCGAGCAGGCGCCGGGATTTTTCAACGATCTGGTCGGTGCCGGTATTTCGCCAATCGGCCTCGGCGCCCGCGACACGTTGCGGGTCGAAGCCGGGATGAACCTCTACGGCCAGGACATTCATCAGGATGTCTCGCCGCTGGCGTCCAATATGGCCTGGAGCATCGCCTGGGAACCGGCTTCGCGGCAGTTCATCGGTCGCTCGGCGCTGGAAGCGGAAAAAGCCGCCGGCGTTGCGCACAAACTGGTGGGTCTGGTGCTTGAGGAGCGCGGTGTTTTGCGCGCCCATCAAGTGGTTCGTATCGCCGATGTTGGCGAAGGAGAGATCACCAGTGGTAGTTTCTCTCCTACGCTAAGCAAATCGATTGCCCTGGCGCGTGTACCGATGGCTACCGCCGACCGCGCCGAAGTGGAAATCCGTGGCAAGTGGTATCCGGTACGAGTGGTCAAACCGACCTTCGTGCGCCATGGTAAAACCTTGATCTGACCTTTTCCGGCGGGCCTGACCGCTGACAATTTTCTTGAGGACACCGAGCATGAGCAATATCCCCGCTGAACTGCGTTTTGCCGAAAGTCATGAATGGGCACGCCTGGAAGCCGACGGCACCGTTACCGTGGGCATCAGCGATCACGCGCAGGAAGCGCTGGGCGATGTGGTGTTCGTTGAACTGGCCGAAGTCGGCAAGGTGTTTGCTGCCGGTGAGGCTGCCGGTGTTGTCGAGTCGGTGAAGGCCGCGTCCGACATCTACTCCCCGATCGGCGGTGAAGTGATCGCGGTCAACGAAACGCTGGCTGACTCGCCGGAAGAGCTGAACAACGATCCGTACGCCGCATGGATCTTCAAGCTCAAGCCAAGCGACAAGGCCGAGCTGGACAAGCTGCTGGACGCTGCTGCCTACAAGGCTGCCATCGGCGAATAAGCAGACTGTAATACTGCAAAAGCCCCGATCTCTCGGGGCTTTTTTGTAGGCGTCGATCAGGCGTCGCGCAATACCGCTTTCACTGCCGCCACCGAACGCTCGACGTCGTCCTTGGTCATGGTGGTGAACATCGGCAACGACACGATCAAGCGTCCAACGCGCTCGGCCACCGGCAACATCCCTTCCTTGAAACCGCGCTCGCGGTACAGGCTCAGCAAGTGAATCGGCGGGTAGTGATAGCCGATGCCGATGCCTTTGTCCTGCATCTGTTCCATGAACGTGGCGCGGGCCGGCAAGCCGTCCTTGCGCTCCGGCAGGACCAGCTGGAACAGGTGCCAGTTGCTCTGGGTGAAATCCGCTGGCGGCAGTTGCGCGCCATAGGTCGCTTCAAAGTCATCGCCAAAACATTTGAAGTAGTGCCGGGCCAGTTCCTGACGATGGGCGGTCAGCGCCTCGATATGGGCGAACTGGCCGAGGCCGATGGTGGCGGCGATGTCGGTCATGTTGAACTTGCCACCGAGCACATCGACGTCCAGACCATCAAAGCCGTTGCGGGTCACGCCCTGCAGGCGGTACTTCTCCGCCAGCCGCGCCTCTTCCGGGGTGTTCAGCACCAGGCAGCCGCCCTCGGAGCAGGTGACGTTCTTGTTCGCCTGAAAGCTGAACGACACGAAATCGCCGGTGGCGCCGATGCGCTGGCCGTTCCAGCTCGACCCCAGGGCCTGAGCGGCGTCTTCGACAATGCGCAAGTTGTGTTTGCGGGCGATGGCGTACAAGCGTTCCATGTCCACCGGCAGGCCGGCGAGGTACACCGGAATCACTGCTTTGGTGCGTGGGGTGATCGCCGCTTCGAGCCGGTCCAGATCGATATTGCGGGTCACCGGGTCGATGTCGGCAAACACCGGTGTGGCGCCGACTTCGAGGATCACGTTGGCGGTGGCGACCCAGGAAATCGGCGTGGTGATCACTTCGTCACCCGGCCCGATGCCGGCGATGCGCAAGGCGATTTCCATGGTGCAGGTGCCGGAGTTGAAGGTGCGCACCGGGCGTCCACCGAAGTATTCCGACAACTGTGCTTCAAAGGCCTGGACCTTCGGCCCGCTGGTGATCCAGCCGGAACGCAGCACATCGCCGACGGCGGCAATCGTGGCTTCATCAATGACAGGTTTGGAAAACGGCAGGAACGGCAGTTGGTTCATGAGGATTGGATCATCCGAAGGTTGGACGCCTGATGCAGGCGCTACAGCATGCCCCGGAACCCCCTCTGCCGCCAAGCCGTGCGCGTCGGGATCGGCTGCTATGCTGGTTTGACCGTGTTGCATTGACGCCGAGCGCCAGCCAAGAGAGAGCCCGTCATGTCCCAGTTGCCATCCTTGAGCCAGTTACGCGACCCCGAAGCCTTTCTGCGCCGCCATTTGGGCCCCGACGCCGCCGAACAGCAGGCGATGCTCGACAGCCTCGGTCTGGGCAGCCGGGTCGAACTGATCGAGCAGACGGTGCCGCCGGGCATTCGCCTGAATCGGGCGCTGGACTTGCCGCCGGCCCTTGATGAGCAGGCGGCGCTGGCCAAGCTGCGCGGTTACGCCGAGCAGAATCAGGTGTGGACCAGCCTGATCGGCATGGGCTACCACGGCACGCTCACGCCGACGGTCATCCTGCGCAATGTGCTGGAAAATCCTGGCTGGTACACCGCCTATACACCGTATCAACCGGAGATCGCCCAGGGCCGTCTCGAAGCGTTGCTGAATTTTCAGCAACTGACCATCGACCTCACCGGTCTTGAACTGGCCAACGCCTCTTTGCTCGACGAAGCCACCGCCGCTGCAGAAGCCATGGCGCTGGCCAAGCGTGTGGCGAAGTCGAAGAGCAATCTGTTTTTCGTCGATGAGAACTGTCATCCGCAAACCATCTCCGTGGTGCAAACCCGCGCCGAAGGTTTCGGCTTCGAGCTGATCATCGACGCTGTGGATAACCTCAACCAGCATCAGGTGTTCGGCGCGTTGCTGCAGTATCCCGACACTCACGGCGAGATCCGTGATCTGCGCCCGGTCATTGATCAGCTGCACGCGCAGCAGGCGCTGGCCTGCGTCGCTACGGATTTGTTGAGCCTGTTGCTGCTGACACCGCCGGGTGAACTGGGCGCGGATGTGGTGTTCGGTTCGTCCCAGCGCTTTGGCGTACCGATGGGCTACGGTGGCCCGCATGCGGCGTTTTTTGCCAGCCGCGAGGAGTACAAACGGGCGATTCCGGGGCGGATCATCGGCGTGTCGAAAGACGCTCGTGGCAACGTCGCGTTGCGCATGGCCCTGCAAACCCGTGAGCAACATATTCGCCGCGAGAAAGCCAACTCGAACATCTGCACCGCGCAGGTGCTGCTGGCCAACATCGCCAGTTGCTACGCGGTGTATCACGGGCCGCAAGGCTTGAAACGCATCGCCCAGCGCGTGCACCGCTTGACCTGCATCCTGGCGGCGGGCCTTGAGCGCCATGGCATCCAAAGGATCAACGCACAGTTTTTCGACACCCTCACGCTGGAGGTTGGCGGCGCGCAGAGCGCGATCATCGACAGCGCCAAGGCTGCGCAGATCAACCTGCGGATTCTCGGCCGTGGCCGAGTCGGCTTGAGCCTCGACGAGACTTGCGATGAAAACACGGTGGCCAAACTGTTCGACGTGCTGCTCGGTGCCGATCATAGTTTGAACGTCGACGACATTGACGCAGAAGCACTGGTTTCCGGCATTCCCGACCACCTGCAGCGCAACACGCCGTACCTGCGCCACCCGGTGTTCAACGCGCATCACAGCGAAACCGAGATGCTGCGCTACCTCAAGCAACTGGAGAATAAGGATCTGGCGCTCAACCAGTCGATGATCCCACTGGGCTCCTGCACCATGAAACTCAACGCCACCAGCGAGATGATCCCGATCACCTGGCCGCAGTTCGCCAACCTGCACCCGTTCGCGCCACGGGAACAGGCGGTCGGTTACACCTTGATGATTGAAGAACTGGAGCGTTGGTTGTGCGCGATCACCGGGTTCGATGCGATTTGCATGCAGCCCAACTCCGGCGCTCAGGGCGAGTACGCCGGGCTGCTGGCGATTCGCAAATATCACGAGAGCCGGCAGCAGGGCGCGCGGGATATCTGCCTGATCCCGTCCTCGGCGCACGGCACCAACCCGGCCTCGGCGCAGATGGCCGGGATGCGCGTGGTGATCGTCGAGTGCGACGAGGCCGGCAACGTCGATCTGGACGACCTGAAAACCAAGGCTGCCGAGGCGGGGGACAAGTTGTCGTGCCTGATGGCGACCTATCCGTCGACCCATGGTGTGTACGAGGAGGGCATCAGCGAAATCTGCGAAGTTATCCACAAGCATGGTGGTCAGGTGTACATGGATGGCGCGAACCTCAATGCGCAGGTCGGGCTGGCGCGGCCGGCGGACATCGGCGCCGACGTGTCGCACATGAACCTGCACAAGACTTTCTGCATTCCCCACGGCGGTGGCGGGCCGGGCATGGGGCCGATCGGTATTCGCGCGCATCTGGCGCCGTTCGTTGCCAATCACCCGGTGGTGCCGATTGACGTCCCTTTGCCACAGAACGGCGCAGTCAGCGCGGCGCCGTGGGGCAGTGCGAGCATTTTGCCGATCAGCTGGATGTACATCGCGATGATGGGGCCGCAACTGGCGGATGCCAGCGAAGTGGCGATCCTCGCGGCGAACTATCTGGCGCAGCATTTATCCGGCGCATTCCCGGTGTTGTACACCGGGCGCAACGGGCGGGTCGCTCACGAATGCATTCTCGACCTGCGGCCCTTGAAGGCGCAGACCGGGATCAGTGAAGAGGACGTCGCCAAGCGCCTGATGGACTATGGTTTCCATGCGCCGACCATGTCCTTCCCGGTGCCAGGGACGTTGATGGTCGAGCCGACCGAGAGCGAGTCCAAGGCCGAACTCGATCGTTTCATCGGCGCGATGCTGAGCATCCGCGCGGAAATCACCGAAGTGCAGAACGGCAACTGGCCGGCGGAAGACAACCCGCTCAAGCGCGCGCCGCATACCCTGGCGGATGTCACCGGAGTGTGGGAGCGGCCTTACAGCATCGAGCAGGGGATCACCCCGGATGCGCACACCAAGGCGCACAAGTATTGGCCGGCGGTGAATCGGGTGGATAACGTTTATGGGGATCGCAATCTGTTTTGTGCCTGCGTCCCGGTGGACGATTACCGCTGATCTTCAGGCAACACGCAGAGCCATAGTGGGAGCGGGCTTGCTCGCGAAGGCGTCGTGTCAGAAAAATGGATGCGTCTGACCCACCGCCTTCGCGAGCAAGCC
>NZ_JASCPO010000280.1:0-6673 GCF_029960145.1 Pseudomonas sp. PS01299
CCTCCCAGCCCCACCCAATCCAGAACCGCGAATGCCTCCTATCTCCGCCACACCCGCCCCACTCTCCCGCCGCTTCTCCGTCGCCCCCATGATGGACTGGACTGACCGCCACTGCCGTTTCTTCCTACGCCTCCTGTCGAAGAACGCCCTGCTCTACACCGAAATGGTCACCACCGGCGCTCTCCTCAACGGCGATCACGAACGCTTCCTCCGTCACAACGAAGCCGAGCATCCGCTGGCACTACAGCTCGGCGGTAGTGTTCCGCTTGATCTGGCCGCTTGCGCGCGCATGGCGCAGGAGCATGGTTACGACGAGGTGAACCTTAATGTTGGCTGCCCGAGTGATCGGGTGCAGAACAATATGATCGGTGCGTGCCTGATGGGGCATCCGCAGTTGGTGGCGGATTGTGTGAAGGCGATGCGCGATGCGGTGTCGATTCCGGTGACGGTGAAGCATCGGATCGGGATCAATGGGCGGGACAGTTACGCCGAGTTGTGTGATTTCGTCGGTACGGTGCGGGATGCCGGGTGTACCAGTTTTACTGTGCATGCGCGGATTGCGATTCTGGAGGGGTTGTCGCCGAAGGAGAATCGCGACATTCCGCCGTTGCGTTATGACGTGGCGGCTCAGTTGAAGGCGGATTTTCCGGAGCTGGAGATTGTGTTGAACGGCGGGATCAAGACGATGGAGGCCTGCCATGAGCATTTGCAGACTTTTGACGGTGTGATGCTCGGGCGTGAGGCTTATCACAATCCGTATTTGCTGGCGGAGGTCGATCAGCAGTTGTTCGGCAGCAGCGCGCCGGTGATCAGCCGGGCCGAGGCGCTGGCGCAGTTGCGGCCGTATATTGCCGAGCATCTGCAGGCGGGCGGCGCGATGCATCACATCACTCGGCATGTGCTGGGGTTGGGCACCGGGTTCCCGGGGGCGCGCAAGTTCCGCCAGTTGTTGTCGGTGGATATTCACAAGGCCAAGGATCCGCTGGCGCTGCTGGATCAGGCCGGCGAGTTGCTGCAAGGGCGTTGATGCCCTCCCTCCGTAAAACGTGCCAGGCGGGTTGATCCGCCTGGCGTGCGCATCACCCCGCCGCCGCTTCCGTCCAGTTCACCCAGCCAAACACCCACGTCGCCAGAATCAACAAGCCAAACGCGATCCGATACCAGGCGAACGCGGCGTAGCTGTGGTTGGCGATGAATTTGAGCAGGCCGCGCACGGCGATCATGGCGAAGATGAAGGCGATGACAAAACCGAGGGCGAACACCGGCAGGTCGCCGGCCTGGAACAGGTCGCGGTATTTGTAGCCGGAGTACACCGCAGCGCCGACCATGGTCGGCATGGCGAGGAAGAACGAGAACTCTGTGGCGGCTTTCCGGGACAAGCCGAACAATAAACCGCCGATGATGGTCGAGCCGGAGCGCGACGTGCCGGGAATCATTGCCAGGCATTGCACGAAACCGATCTTCAACGCGTCTGACCAGCGCATGTCGTCGACATGATCGACGCTCACCACGTGGCTGCGCTGTTCGGCCCACAACATCACAATGCCGCCCACTACCAAGGCCATGGCTACGGTGATCGGGTTAAACAGGTATTGATGGATTTTGTCAGCGAACAGTACGCCGAGGACCACCGCCGGCAGGAAAGCTATCAGCAGGTTGAGGGTGAAACGTTGTGCATTGCGTTGGGTGGGCAGGCCTTTGACGATGTCGAAGATCTTCGGGCGAAACTCCCAGACCACGGCCAGGATCGCGCCCAGCTGAATAATGATGTTGAACGCCATCGCGCGTTCGCCGCCGAAGTCCAGCAGGTCGGCGACGATGATCTGGTGGCCGGTACTGGAGATCGGCAAGAACTCGGTCAGGCCTTCTACCGCGCCCAATATCAACACCTGGATAAAGGTCCAGAAATCCATTAATCCTCCGTCAGAGCGCTCTTGATGAGCGACCGGTCAACTGCATTCAGAAATTGAGTATCTGAAGTTAAACAATCGGTATAACGCGATACCCATTGCCTGATCAGGCGACGGAGAATATGTCTTATCAAAAGACACACTCAAGCCATGTTAATAAACGTCCGCCTACGAACTACACGAAAAATATTTAGGGCTATAGTAGAAAAAAGTTCGACTGGCCAATAAAGTGTGATCCAGCTCACATTGTCTCAGGATCGTCGACAGTGGCAATTGGACATGAATAAAGCCATCGCCATAGATTCAAAATAGTGGCACAATTCCACATTGCCACCATGTAACGACTAGTTCACAGCCCCGAGAAAATCAACTAAAAGCTTGAAATGCTTAATTATTGTTAGAAAACTCGGGAGCCACGTCTAAAAATCGCGTGAATGTTACCAATTGTCAGTCACAGATGAGAACCGGTGCTTTAACATCCCGATGTCAGCACCTAATTCGAGTCAAAGCATGATGCTCTCAGGGAACTTGGCGACTAGAAGTCCGCGCCCGACAAACGACGTACCCGGTGTTCTCACACTGGGCCGTACCCGTGGCGTGGCCGAACATTTTAGTGCGCTGATCGCAAAGCACGTACGCACTGATATGGCAATTGAGGCCAGTTCGTACACTAGTTCCTATAACAATGAACTTTCTGGTTCGTATCGAGCCATCTTCATCGTTATCGACACTCCGCAAGCGCTGGAAGACAATCTTGCGCTGATCGAGAACCTGCGTTCCGACAACTTGAAACCGATTATTTGCGCGGTCATAACCGGTCGCGGCGCTTTCAACAAGATCAAGTACTTCCTGGCCGGTGCCGACTTCTGTATCAAACTCAATACCCTTTCCGACGAGGGCGACGAGTTGCTCGGTGAATTCTTCAACAGTGAAGAATGGCAGCGAGATATCAATCTGACGCTCGACCCGACGCGCATCTGCCTGCTCGGCGGCGCCAGCCAGAAACTCGACATCTCGTTTGCCGAGATGAAGATCCTGGAAGCCTTTGCGCAGACCAGCAACCACATTCTCAGCCATGATGAAATCGCCAGCATCATGGGGCTCAATACCAATTTCTACGATCCGAGAGCGCTGGAAAAATCCATCAGCCGCTTGCGTGGAAAAATCAAGGACATGTATGGTACCAATGCGATTCAGAGCATCCGCGGCTACGGCTATCGCCTGATGCGGGGTCTGATATCGACTGCCTGACTCTCGGGCAGCCATTCTCTTTGCATAATCACGAAGGATCGTCATATGCAACCATACAGCTCAAGTTGTACTTCAAATCTACTAATAATCAAGCCATTGAATGAGCACGGCTACACCGAACCATAACAATAAACTTAACAACATAGCAGCAGAACGAGTGGAATTTATCGAGGCCATTTTGGGCCCAGACCCTGCCTGTCGGTTACTTCCAAGGAAGTCATTGCTCGCCTGCCGATTTACCTTTTCGCCCATTTTGGTGCACATTTTAGGAGAGAGACATGGAAACTAGTACAACCCTCCCAAGAAAATATTTTGTCGTCGTGACCAACAGTACAACGTCGCAGCGTGAACTTGAGAGCATTCTGTCCAGCGAGCGCTTCAATTCGTTTGGCACGTCTCAGGCACAAATGTTTATTGAAGGTGCTACTTCGCCCTCTTCCGCTCCCATGCTGATGGAGTTCACTTACCCAAGGGGCACCCGGAAAAACGTTGCCCGCACGATTGAACACGACACCCAGCGCATATTGGCCACCCTCGAATCGGAATGGCTGTCCGCACAATCGGCGAAGCCGTTTCAAAGTGCAGAGAGCGACAACCGCACTGCTGCCATCGAAGACGCCGCCACTTGCAACGAAACCTGGCATCTGGACAACGATCAAGGCGCACTGGTCAAGGAAGGCGTCGAGATCAGCCTTACCGGACTGGAAACCGCGCTGGTGCGCAAAATGCTCCATCACGAAGAACGTGTAGTCAGTCGAGATGACCTGATCCTCAGCATCGGCCGCGAGCCGGAGCAATATCGCGGCCTGGAGATGTGCCTGAGTCGCCTGCAGGACAAGTTCAAAAACGCGAGTAATGGTGAGCGATTGTTCCGTGCCGTAAGAAACCGCGGTTATTGCCTCATTCAGGAAATCGTTGCGTAAATACCGCCGATATCCGCGAACAAAACAAACAGAAAACAGTGCGATTACAAAAACAACAAGAGCACTCTGTTTGGCTTCCCCCCCTGGTAATAATAGCTCCCTGCCTCCACCCCTCCTACAGTAACAAACACAACATAATTTATTCACCCCCCGCTCTGCGACCTTTTCTAACACCCTTGTATTTGATTATTAAAAAGTTGGCACTGTGCCATCTTGTTAGAACTCGTCAGACACCCTCTCCGGCAATAACTTAGTCTATTGATTGACGACAGTTCGGCCTATCGACGTTGTTACCTCAGGACACTCGTCCAATAACAACAACAAGCCTATCTAGCAACTCGGACTTCAACTGTCGAAACCTGAATGGACGTATTTCTGGGGATATCTCATGGAACTTTCTCTACGGATCAATCGAAATAACGGCCTCAAGGGACTTACCTTCTGGGGCCAATGGGCACTGGCGCAGGCTTTCATTGTTGCGTTGTTATTCATACTGGCTGAACGGCAGACCGGCACCGTCGAGTTCTATTACCGCATGTGCGCAACACTGGCGGTATTGGCCTCGGTGCCGGCGTATACGTTCAGCGGCGTGTATCGCAAGCAGGACAATTACCTGACCGGGCTCGGACGTTTGTTCATGGGCTGGTCGATGACCATGGTCGCGCTGGCTTGCATCGCGTTCGTGTGCAAGGCCGATGAGGTGTTCTCCCGCGAGGTGACGCTGAGTTGGGCGGTGTACGGTTTCCTCGGTCAGGCGTTGCTGTACGCACCGTTGCACGCCTTTTCCAAGTACTACCAGCGCTCCCGCACCAGCGCGCAGAAGACCCTGATCGTTGGTACCGGCGAGCTGGCACTGGGTCTGGCGAAGAAGATCAGTCAGGTGGAAAACCTGCCGTTGGTAGGCCTGGTCAGCAATGGCCCGACGTCGAATCTGGATGCGGATGCGCCGCGTGTGGTCGGCGATCAGGAAGATTTGCTCGAGCTGATCAAAGACCATGACATCCGTCGTCTGTACATCACCCTGCCGCTGGCGGAGGCGGCGAAAATCGAAGCGATGTACGTCGATTTGCTCGGTGCCAACGTCGATGTGGTCTGGGTGCCGGACTTGAACAGTCTGACCCTGCTCAATCACTCGGTGAAGGTCGTGGACGGTCTGCCGGCGATCTGCCTTAACGAAAGCCCGCTGACCAGCCGCCCTACTGCTGCGCTGAGCAAGAGCCTGTTGGAAAAAGGCGTGGCGTTGCTGGCGATCATCCTGTTGAGTCCGGTGCTGCTGTTCATTGCGTTGGCAGTGAAGATCAACTCGCCGGGCCCGGTGTTCTTCAAGCAGGATCGCCACGGCTGGAACGGCAAGGTGATTCAGGTGTGGAAATTCCGCTCGATGCGCGTGCACGATGACCGCGAAGTGGTTCAGGCCAGCCGCAATGACTCGCGTATTACTGCGGTCGGGCGCTTCATCCGCCGCACCTCGCTGGATGAGCTGCCGCAGTTGTTCAACGTGCTGCAGGGGCAGATGGCCCTGGTCGGCCCGCGTCCGCACGCGGTGGCGCACAACCACTACTACTCGGGGAAAATCCTCGCGTACATGGCTCGTCATCGAATCAAACCGGGTATTACCGGGCTGGCACAGATCAGCGGCTGCCGTGGCGAGACCGACACCATCGACAAAATGCAGCGCCGCGTCGAGATGGACCTGCATTACATCAACAACTGGTCGTTGTGGCTGGATCTGAAAATCCTGGTAAAGACGCCGTTTACGTTGTTGTCGAAAGATATTTATTGATGGACGGGTGACAAGCCAGGCGATACCGCAAGGGGACGAAAGTCCCCTTTTTTGTGGGCGGGATTTGATGGTGGGTCAGGCGGTTGCGAGGGTGGCAGTGCCGACGTCTTCGCGGGCAAGCCCGCTCCCACACGGGATCTCGGTATGGATCGGGATATGCGCTTCACCCCGTTCCACTGTGGGAGCGTGGCTTGCCCGCGAAAGCGGTGGGTCAGGCAGCACAGATGTTGAATGTGCCGACGCCTTCGCGAGCAAGCCCGCTCCCACAGGGATTGGGGTGTGGATCAAGATATTTGCTTCACCCTCGAACCACTGTGGGAGCGTGGCTTGCCCGCGAAAGCGGTGGGTCAGGCAGCACATGTGTTGAATGTGCCGACGCCTTCGCGAGCAGGCTCGCTCCTACAGAGATCGGGGTATGGATCGGGTATTCGGTTAACCCCGAACCATTGTGGGAGCGTGGCTTGCCCGCGAAAGCGGTGGGTCAGGCAGCACAGATGTTGAATGTGCCGACGCCTTCGCGGGCAAGCCCGCTCCCACAGGGTCAGGCGGCGTTCACTCAAATCGGGCACACCACAAAATCACTGTGGGAGCTTGCCTGTAAGCGATAGCGGTGGGTCAGGCAACATGGATTTTGAATGGACTGGCGTCTTCGCGAGCAGGCTCGCTCCCACAGGGATCGGGAGGGGGATCAAGATATCCAGTTCACCCCGTACCAAAGTGGGAGCGTGGCTTGCCCGCGAAAGCGGTGGGTCAGGCAGCGCAGATGTTGAATGTGCCAACGCCTTCGCGGGCAAGCCCGCTCCCCC
>NZ_JASCPO010000281.1:0-6643 GCF_029960145.1 Pseudomonas sp. PS01299
CGAAAGCGGTGTATCAGAAACATAAATGTTGACTGACACGACGCCTTCGCGAGCAAGCCCGCTCCCACAGAGGAATGCGGTGAACCCCCGCTCAACTTTTGCTTTCGCGTGCCGTTAACGCCTTTAACCACGCCAATAAAACCAAAAGAGTGAGCCCCCCCATGCGCTTGAGTCTCAAGGCCAAAGTCCTGTCCCTTGCCGTCCTGCCGGTGCTGCTCTTTGCGCTGGTCATCAGCCTGACCACGCTATTCATCCTCCAGCAGCAGGCGCACACCGAGGTCGAACAGACCCGCGAGCGCTTGCTCGCCGATGCCAAGGCCACCCTGCAAAGTTACGTCGCCGTGGCCATGACCACGATCAAACCGCTGTACGACGCAGCCGCCCCCGGTGACAACGCGGCGCGGGCGCAGGCGATCAAGCTGCTGTCGGGCATCCGCTACGGCAAGGACGGCTACTTCTTCGGCTACGACTCCGAGACCGTGCGCCTGTTCAAGGCCAACGACCCCGAAGGCGTGGGCAAAAGCTTCAAGGACAACCGCGATCCGAATGGCGTCTACGTCAACCTCGGCCTGGTGAAAGTGGCGAAGGACGGCACCCACTATCTGCAATACAACTCACCGCTGCCGGGCAATGCCAGCGTGCTGGTGCCGAAACTCGGCTACACCGAGTACCTGGCGAAGTGGGATATGGCGGTCGGTACCTCGGTCAACCTCGACGGCATTGAAGCGCAAGTGGCGGTGGTCGAGGCGCAAGTGCAGGAGCGCATGCAAGGCGTGATCCTCAGTATCGTCGGCGTGGCGGTGGTGGTGTTGCTGGTGATTGCCATCGCGGGGATGCTGTTGGCCAACACCATTCTGCGGCCGTTGAACCTGATGAAAGCCAACCTCGACGACATCGCGGCGGGCGAGGGCGATCTCACGCGCCGGTTGAACATCACCAGCCAGGACGAACTCGGCGAACTGGCCGGCTCGTTCAACCGCTTCGTCGACAAGATTCACGGCCTGGTGCGGCAGATCACCGAGATGACCACGCAACTCACCGGCCTGGTGACCCAGGTGTCGGATCAGGCCCAGCGTTCCGATCAGGCGATGGAGCGTCAGCGCCACGAAACCGATCAGGTCGCCACGGCGATCAACGAGATGTCCGCCGCCGCCCAGGAAGTCGCCAAGAGCGCGCAGAACGCCGCGGTCGCCGCGCAACAGACTGATGAAGAAGGCCAGAGCGCCAAACGCGTGGTGGCCGGCAGCATCAAGCAGATTCATGCGCTGGTGGATGACATTCGCAGCAGCGGCGTGTCGCTCGACAGCCTGCAGCAGGACGTGTCGTCGATTGTCGGCGTGCTTGGGGTGATCCGTTCGATTGCCGAGCAGACCAACCTCTTAGCGCTGAACGCGGCGATTGAAGCGGCACGCGCCGGGGAGGCCGGGCGCGGTTTTGCGGTGGTGGCGGACGAAGTGCGGGCACTGGCCAGCCGCACGCAGATCAGCACTCAGGAAATTCAGGGCATGATCGATCGCCTGCAGGCCGGCACGCAGTCGGCGGTCGAGGCGATGCGCCGTTCCAGTGAAGCGGGCGATGGCACTTCGGCGCAGGCCAATCAGGCCGGGGCGTCGCTGGATGCCATGGCTGACCTGATCGCGACGATCAACTCGATGAACGCGCAGATCGCCAGTGCTGCTGAGGAACAAACGGCAGTGGCCGAAGAGATCAACCGCAGCGTGCATCAGATCGCGGTGGCGGTGGACAGCGTGGCGGATGAGACCCAGTTGGGCGCGCAGACTTCGCGCAGTCTGGCGGAGCTGGGGCAGCGGTTGGGCAAACTGGTGGGCCAGTTCCGCATCTGATAATTGTGTGAATCCTCAAGCGGGCCCTCACCCTAGCCCTCTCCCGGAGGGAGAGGGGACTGACCGCAGCGTCTCGCGTCATACATCGACCTGAAAAAACCAGTCGATTATGGATTCAAAGCCGATCGCTCATGTCAGCGTATCTCTTGACTATCCCCCGATCAGTCCCCTCTCCCTCTGGGAGAGGGCTAGGGTGAGGGGCTTTTGATTTTCAGCTTCAAGGTCTGTCCCAGTACGGCACTTCGCCGAAGCACTCAACAAAGAAATCAATCACCGTCCGCACCTTCACCGACAACCTTCGACTCCCCGGCCACAGCACTGCGATCTGCTGCGGCTCCAGGCTGTTCGACACCTGATACTCGCGCAACACCGGCACCAGCGTGCCTTCGCGCACCGCTTCACCAATCAACCAGGACGGAAACATCACCAGCCCCAAGCCTTGTTCGGCGGCCTGGGTGAGGGTGTCGGCGTGGTTGCCAGTGATCGGGCCTTTGACCGAGTAAGGCGTCCAGTCGTCCTGATCCTGACGGAAAAACCAGCGTTGCTGACCGGTCGCACCTTTGTAGGCCAGGCACTGGTGTTGCGCGAGTTCGTCGGGATGTTGCGGTGTGCCGTGGCGCTTCAGATAAGTCGGGCTGGCCGCGACCTGAAAGCGGTGCGGCGCGAGAATCCGCGCCTGCATGCTCGAGTCGTGCATCGGGCCGATGCGAAACAGCAGGTCGGCGCCTTCCTGCAACGGGTCGACGTAATGGTCAGTCTGCTGGATGTCCAGTTGCAGCTTTGGATAGCGCGCGCACAACTGACCGAGCCACGGCGTCAGATGCCGTTGGCCGAACACCACCGGCGCGTTGATCCGCACCAGCCCGGTGGGTTCGCTTTGCTGTTCCTGCAACGCCTGCTCGGCCTCTTCCAGTTGCACCAGCACCAGCCGCGCATGGTGGCCGAGCATGCGCCCGGCCTCGGTCGGCGTCACGGCGCGGGTGTGGCGGTACAGCAATTGCTGGTTCAGCGCCTGCTCCATCAACTGGATCTGCCGTGAAATCGAAGAGGGCGCCACGCCCTCGCGCCGGGCGACTTCGGAAAAACTGCCGTGGTCGAGCACCGCCACAAACAGCCTCAGCGCCTTGAATCCTAGTTCGTTCAGCCCGTGCATGGATCGTCCTGCTGTGCGCGTTGCGCAAAAGTGTTGTCCGGATGCTCCCATTTATCGCACAGCTACGCCAGCCGATAATCCGCGCCATCGTTTACTTGCGTGGGTTTTGGATGATGCAGACATTGGATGAAGTGAGTGTGCCGGCGCCGGCGACCCGGTCGTGGTTGCGCCTGTTGTTGCTGCCGCTGGTGATTCTGGCCGGCATGGGCCTGTCGGTGGAGGCCGGGTTACTGGGGCCGCTGGGGGAGCAGGTCGGGCATCTGTGGGCGACCTTGAGCATCTTCGGCGTGGGTTCGGCGATTCTGTTTTTGCTGCTGTTGTTCGCCGGCCCGCAGAAAGGCCCGGCGCTGACCGATCTGCCGCGCTGGCAATTGATCGGCGGCTTTCTCGGGCCGATGTACGTGGTGGTGCTGACCCTGGCGACGCCGCATATCGGGATCGCGATGACGATGATCGCGATTTTGTCCGGGCAGGTCGGCAAGAGTGTGCTGATCGACCATTTCGGCTGGTTCGGCGCGACGCGCAAGAAGGTCAATGCCGAGCGCTGGCTGGCATTGGTGTTGATTGTGGTGGCATTGGTTCTGATTGCGCGGGGTTGAGAATATGAGTCTGGTTATTTTGTTGGCAGTGGTGGTGTTGGCTGGCGCGGTGTTGAGTGTTCAGGCGGCGATCAATGGGCGCCTGGGTGAGACCGTCGGGGTGTTGCGCAGCAGTTTGCTGACGTTTTTCGTCGGGGCTGTGGTCACCGGGTTGTTGATCGTGTTTTTTGAGCCGGCGCATGCGGTGAGTTTGCTTGATGTGCCGAAGTGGCAGGTCTGCGGGGCGCTGTTTGGCGTGGTTTACATGATGGTCATGGTTGGCGCGGTGCCTGTTGTGGGGACTGCGGTGGCGACTGTTGCGGTGATTGTTGGCCAACTTGGGATGGGGATGTTGATCGACAATTTTGGCTGGTTGGGAAATCCGGCGATCGAGCTTTCGTCTTCGCGGGTGTTGGCGATGGTGTGTCTGGGGTTGGCTTTGGTTTTTATGTATCGGAGCAGTGTTCGTCGTTCTGATTGAGATTGGGTGTATATCCGTTGCTGCGGTAACGGCCACTTAGGGTTTCGCCCTTACGGCGACTCACTTTTTTTACAAACGCCTAAAAAAAGTAAGCAAAAAAACGCTTGCTCCTACGTTCGGCCCGCTCGCTGGGGCTCGGGGTCCCTTCGCTCCGGGCTTCCGACGTCGCCCGTGGATCAAGATCAAGAGCTTTCGGCGAGCTGACACTCGGCCATTTGAGTGGTGAAGAGCACGGGATTCGGCTTTGGTTTTGTGGTGCTCTTGCCCCTCACCCCAGCCCTCTCCCAGAGGGAGAGGGGGCCAATTTTTGGGCTTTTCAAAATTGGTGTTCGACTCGGTATTTCACGTCGGCGCACCTCTCCCAAACACCGCGATCAGTTCCCTCTCCCTCCGGGAGAGGGCTAGGGTGAGGGGCTCTTGATCTGGCTTTTGATGTGGCTTTTGCTTTTGATCTTTTGCCCCTTCGGCAGGCCGAGCGTAGGTGTTCATCCGGGGGGTTAGGCGCGCAGCGCCATGCGGCGAAGCCGCATCCATCGAGAGGAGGTGCAGCGAAGCAAACCGGAGGCGATGCCCCCGGATGGACACCGTAGCGAGGGAACACTGAGCCTAAGCGAAGTGCCGTACGCCGGGGCAAAGCCTTTTGGGTTACCTTTTCGGCGTTTGGAAAAGGTGACTCGCTGTAAGAGCGAAACCGCCAGCGGCAGCACCCGAAAAAACGGATATACACCCAAAAACCAAGTATCCATATCGCACCCAAGCAAAATCAAAAGATCGCAGCCTTCGTCAGCTCCTACACTGGTATTTACGGCTTATCCCCAAGCCCAGACAACCACCCAAAAAGGAGTCTGCCCCCATGCCCGATAGAAAATGCGACTGCCCCAACTGCAAATGCACGATCAAGGAAGGCGACCACGCCTACGCCGTGCACGGCAAACACTATTGCTGTGAAGCCTGCGCTCACCACCACAAGGGCGGTGAAGAGTGTTCAAGCAAAGGCTGCCATTGCGCCCACCCCAAATAACCGCGCGCAAAAAAAGTGGAGCCTAATCAGGCTCCACTTGCAGTTTCAGGCTTTCATCATCCAGCCGTTCGGTACGGCGCACCGTGCCTTGCAGTCGTCGCCCGTCAACCCTGACCACCACGGTTTTCGCCTGGTCGAGGTCTTCCGGTAACGGCGCCGGCACACGCAGGGCGAAGCTATACGGGTCGTCTTCGACAGCCTCAAGACCCACCCGACAGTCCACGCTTTTGGTGATACGTCCGAACAGTGTGTCCAGTCCGTAATCCAGATGCGCCGGGCTGAAGATGCTGGTCATTGTGTACGCCCCCCAAGAGTCCCCATCGCCTGACGAGAGTCTAGCTCGCCGGTCGCCATGTGACGTTTTCCACGCCGAATTTCTCCGCCATCGGTTTGCTGGTCTTTTGCACTTTTTCCCGGCCGAAACGCGGGATGCGACCCACACCGGCGTCGCAGCTTGCCCAGTGCCACGCCTCGGCGTTGTCCATTCTGTCCGAGCGGATAATGAACGACTTAGGCGTGCCGTGAAGGGTGTAATCGATGACAAACAGTTTTGCGTTGTTCATAAAGCCCGTAATCCTCCCTGTGGTATTAGAAGGATCGCGGCGCGTCGGGAAAATTCACTCGGATTGTCCGACGGTATCTATCGTTGTCGACGCTGTGACCGACTGGTTACCATGCGCCTTCCGCCAACCCCAATGAATGCTCGCCATGGCCCTCGCCGCACCCCCCGATCTCACGGATACCGATGTGCCGGTGCAACCGCTGGCGCGTACCTATCCGCGTGGTTTGTTCATCGAGCCGCACGAGCATGTCTGGGGGCAGTTGCTGTATGCAATGAGCGGGGTGATGTGGGTTGAAACCCCGCATGAGGCACTGGTGGTGCCGCCGCAGCGCGCGGTGTGGTTGCCACCCGGGGTGCCGCATGGAATTCGCGTGGTCTCGGACTTGCAGATGCGCAATATCTACCTGCGCCCGGTGCTGGCGGCAACGCTGGATCCGACAGTGCAGGTGATTGAAGTCGGAGGGCTGTTGCGCGAGTTGATCGTCGGGCTGGTGGAGCAGGGCGATAGCGGTGAGCCGGCCTATTACGACGCGTTGGTCGGGCTGGCGTTGCTGGAGCTCAAGCGTGCCAGGCGCTCGCAATTAAAGATCCCGCTGCCGGACGATTCCGACCGGCGCCTGATGAATCTGTGCCAGGCGGTGATGGCGTCACCGTCGCTGGAGATCCCGTTCGAACAGCACGCGGAAAACGCCGGGGCGAGTGTGCGCACGCTGGCGCGGTTGTTCAAGGACAGCCTCGGCATGGGCTTCGCCGAATGGCGGCGGCAGGTGCAACTGGCGACGGCGGTGGCCGAGTTGATTCAGGGCGTGCCAGTGAGTGCGATTGCTCGGGAGCTGGGGTATTCGCCGAGCAGTTTCAGTGACATGTTCCGGCGCGAGCTGGGCGTGGCGCCTTCGCAATTTACGGCCACCTGAACGCAATCCCTGTGGGAGCGGGCTTGCTCGCGAAAGCGGTTTGTCTGTGAAGCATAAAGTGACTGACCCGCCGCCTTCGCGAGCAAGCCC
>NZ_JASCPO010000282.1:0-6572 GCF_029960145.1 Pseudomonas sp. PS01299
CGAATGCGGTATGTCAGGCACCATCATCGCTGGCTGACACACCGAATTCGCGAGCAAGCCCGCTCCCACATTTGAACCGCGCACTACCTCCCCCGCTCGCCCTCGGCCCCATGCCCCGCTATACTTCCCGGCTTTTCCTGAATAAATGCCAATAGGGTCCCGCCGCGCATGGATAAGACCTACCAGCCGCACGCCATTGAAACTTCCTGGTACAACACCTGGGAGTCCGAGAACTATTTCGCACCGCAAGGCGCGGGCGATTCCTACACCATCATGATCCCGCCGCCGAACGTCACCGGCAGCCTGCACATGGGTCACGGTTTCAACAACGCGATCATGGACGCCCTGATCCGTTTCCGCCGCATGCAGGGTCGCAACACCCTGTGGCAGCCGGGCACCGACCACGCCGGTATCGCCACGCAGATGCTGGTGGAGCGTCAACTGGAAGCCACCGGCCAGAACCGCCACGACCTGGGCCGCGAGAAATTCCTCGAGAAAGTCTGGGAGTGGAAGGATCAGTCCGGCGGCAACATCAGCCGTCAGATCCGCCGCCTCGGTTCGTCCGTGGACTGGAGCCGCGAGCGCTTCACCATGGACGACGGTCTCTCGGAAGCGGTTAAAGAAGCCTTCGTACGCCTGCACGAAGACGGCCTGATCTACCGCGGCAAGCGTCTGGTCAACTGGGACACCAAGTTGCACACGGCGATTTCCGACCTCGAAGTGGAAAACCACGACGAGAAAGGTTTCCTGTGGAACCTCAAGTACCCGCTGGCCGACGGCGCGAAAACCGCTGAAGGCAACAATTTCCTGATCGTCGCGACCACCCGTCCGGAAACCATGCTCGGCGACTCCGCCGTCGCGGTTAACCCGAACGACGAACGCTACAAAGCCCTGATCGGCAAGTTTGTCGAGCTGCCACTGGTTGGCCGCCGCATCCCGATCATCGCCGACGATTACTGCGATCCAGAGTTCGGCACCGGTTGCGTGAAGATCACCCCGGCCCACGATTTCAACGACTACGAAGTCGGTAAGCGCCACAACCTGCCGCTGCTGAACATCTTCGACAAGAACGCCAACGTGCTGCCCGCAGCCCAGGTGTTCAACCTCGACGGCACGTTGAACGACAGCATCGATGGCCAGATCCCGGCCCAGTACGCCGGTCTCGAGCGTTTCGAAGCGCGCAAGCAGATCGTCGCGGCGTTCGACGCCGCCGGCCTTCTGGTCAGCGTCGACGATCACAACCTGAAAGTGCCGAAAGGCGACCGTTCCGGCACCGTGATCGAGCCGTGGCTGACCGACCAGTGGTACGTTTCCACCAAGCCGCTGGCTGAGCCGGCGATTGCTGCCGTTGAAGACGGCCGTATCCAGTTCGTGCCGAAGCAGTACGAAAACATGTACTTCTCGTGGATGCGCGACATCCAGGACTGGTGCATCAGCCGTCAGCTGTGGTGGGGCCATCGGATTCCGGCCTGGTACGACGAGTCGGGCAAGGTCTACGTCGGTCGCGACGAAGCCGAAGTGCGTGCCAAGCACAACCTCGGCCCGGACGTTGCGCTGCAACAGGACAACGACGTGCTCGACACTTGGTTCAGCTCGGGTCTGTGGACGTTCTCCACCCTCGGCTGGCCGGAAAAGACCGAATTTCTGAAGAAATTCCACTCCACCGACGTGCTGGTCACCGGTTTCGACATCATTTTCTTCTGGGTTGCCCGGATGATCATGCTGACGATGCACCTGATCAAGAACGAGGACGGCACCCCGCAGGTGCCGTTCAAGACCGTTTACGTGCACGGCCTGGTGCGTGATGGCCAGGGCCAGAAGATGTCCAAGTCCAAGGGCAACGTCCTGGACCCGCTGGACATCATCGACGGTATCGAGCTGGAAGCACTGGTGCAGAAGCGCACCTCCGGCATGATGCAGCCGAAACTGGCGAAGAAGATCGAGAAACAGACCCGCGACGAGTTCGCCGACGGCATCGCCAGTTACGGCACCGACGCCCTGCGCTTCACCTTCTGCTCGCTGGCGTCCACCGGTCGCGACATCAAGTTCGACATGGGCCGCGTCGAAGGCTATCGCAATTTCTGCAACAAGATCTGGAACGCCGCGCGTTATGTTCTGGACAAGGGCGAAGACTGCGGCCAGAACGGCGAAGCCTACGAGCTGTCGCTGGCGGATCGCTGGATCATCTCGCAGCTGCAACGCACCGAAGCCGAAGTGACCCGTCAACTGGATCAATTCCGTTTCGACCTCGCCGCGCAAGCGCTATACGAGTTCATCTGGAACCAGTACTGCGACTGGTACCTGGAACTGTCCAAGCCAGTGCTGTGGGACGAGAACGCCCCGGTCGAGCGTCAGCGCGGCACCCGTCGCACCCTGGTGCGCGTGCTGGAAGTGGCGCTGCGTCTGGCGCATCCGTTCATGCCGTTTATCACTGAAGAAATCTGGCAGCGCATCGCGCCGCTGGCCGGCATTCAGGGCAAGACGATCATGCTGCAGCCTTGGCCGGTGGCCAACGAGGAGCGCATCGATCCGGCCGCCGAAGACGACATCGAGTGGCTCAAGGGCCTGATGCTCGGCACGCGCAACATCCGTGGCGAAATGAACATCGGCCCGGGCAAACCGCTACCGATCTACTTGAAGAACGTCAGCGCTGAAGATCAGCGTCGTCTGACCGAGAACGAAGCACTGCTGAAGAAGCTGGCGCGTCTGGAGTCGATCACCGTTCTGGCCGCTGGCGAAGAAGCGCCACTGTCCGCCACCGCGCTGGTCGGCGAGATGGAAGTGCTGGTGCCGATGGCCGGCCTGATCGACAAGGGCGCCGAACTGGCACGTCTGGACAAGGAAATCCTGCGTCTGCAGGGCGAAGTTCAGCGCGTTGGTGGCAAGCTGTCGAACGCCGGTTTCGTTGACAAGGCCCCGGCCGAAGTCATCGAGAAGGAACGCGCCAAGCTGGCCGAGGCTGAACAAGCCCTGGGCAAACTGGCCGAGCAGCACGCGCGGATTTCCAGCCTGTAACGGCAAGCCGCAATGAAAGAGGGAGGCCCGCAAAGGCCTCCCTTTTTTATTCAAGAATCGCCACGAATCCCCTGTGGGAGCGAGCCTGCTCGCGAATGCGGTGTGTCATTCAACCTATGTGTTGGCGGACACACCACTTTCGCGAGCAAGCCCGCTCCCACAGTTTGAACGGTGTTGCCTTTAGATGTGGGACAATACCCGCCACTTTCAGCCATACCCGAATCGATCACACCCATGAACGCCCCCCGCACACCCAAACCTGCGCGCAAGAAGCCTGATGCCGCGACCCCGGCCAAAGCCGTCGAGCCGCGTGAAAAGGCCAGCCTGCACCCGCGCAATCGCCACCAGGGTCGCTACGACTTCCCGGCGCTGATCAAGACCACGCCGGAACTGGCGAAATTCGTGATCACCAACCCGTACGGCAAGGAAAGCATCGACTTCGCCAGCCCCGACGCGGTGCGCGTGTTCAACCGGGCGCTGCTCAAGGCGTTCTATGGCATCGAGCATTGGGACATTCCGGCGGATTATCTGTGCCCACCGGTCCCGGGCCGTGCCGATTACGTGCATTTCCTCGCCGACCTGCTGGCGAGCATGAACGACGGCAAAGTGCCGCGCGGCGCGATCGTCAACGTGCTGGACATCGGCATGGGCGCCAACTGCGTTTATCCGCTGATTGGTAACAGCGAATACCGCTGGCACTTCCTCGGTTCGGAAATCGATCCGACCGCAGTGGCTGCCGCGAAGGCCATCGTCCAGTCCAACGGGCTGAACAAGGTGATCCAGCTGCGCCAGCAGGAAAACCGCAAGCACATCCTGATCGGCTTGCTGGAGCCGGGCGAGCGCTTTGACCTGACCATGTGCAACCCGCCGTTCCACGCTTCAATGGAGGAAGCGACCAAGGGCAGCGAGCGCAAATGGCGCGCACTGGGCAAGGCCGATCCGAAACGCAAACTGCCGGTGCTGAACTTCGGTGGTCAGTCCGCCGAACTGTGGTGTGAGGGCGGTGAAGCGCGTTTCGTGACGCAACTGATCGCCGAGAGCGCGAACTTCCAGCACAAGGTGCTGTGGTTCAGCACCCTGGTGTCGAAAGCCTCGAACCTGCCCGCCATCGAAACCGCGCTGAAGAAGGCCGGCGTGCTGGAAAGCCAGGTGGTGGAGATGTCGCAAGGGCAGAAACAGAGCCGCTTCGTGGCCTGGACCTTCCAGACCAAGTCCGAGCAGCAGATCTGGCGGCGCGAGCGCTGGGTTCGCTGACACTGAGCTACTTGTGGGAGCGGGCTTGCTCGCGAAAGCGGTGTATCAGCCGACATCAAGGTGACTGACACACCGCTATCGCGAGCAGGCTCACTCCTACAAAGGTTCGAGGTGCATCGCCAAATCACAGACACAAAAAAACCGTGCCCGGATCACTCCGGTGCACGGTTTTTTTATCGCTGCGTCTTACTTGTTCACAGCGTCGGTCAGGCCTTTGGCCACAACCAGCTTGATCACTTTCTTGGCAGGGATTTCGATGGCAGCGCCAGTCGAAGGGTTACGGCCAGTGCGGGCAGGACGCTCGGTCACTTTCAGCTTGCCGATACCTGGCAAGGTGATTTCGCCGCCATTTTCCAGCTGATCGGCAACGATTTGGCCCAGTTGGTCCAGAGCGTTACGCGCGGTGGTTTTCGGCGCGTCGATAGCTTCAGCGATGTCGGCGATCAGTTGGTCTTTAGTAAGAGCCATGTAGTGTTCCTTCCCTATCAAATTCATATGGATTGCAGAGTGCAGTGTCAGCCATCGAGCCCGATCTTCTGGATCTGGCACCCTCGGCGATAACCACGACGAGTCGGGTTATAGATGCCGAAATCAGGGTTTGGTTCGACCTGACAAATGCTGATTGCACGCTTAACGCAGTGACTTCGCGTAAGACCGGGCAAAACTAGCACAGAGACGGGGAAATATCCGCCTCTAGCTACCCATTTGGTCAGGTTTATTGCTCTAAATCGGTAAAAAACTGCATAAGGGCACCCACCCGCCCTGGATTTGCCCTTCACCCCGCGCCAAAACCAGTGGTTGCGGTACACTGGGCGCTTTTTCGGGGGAGCCTGCCCTCCTCCCTTCCACCAGCCGAGAAGCCCATGCCGATCCGTCATTGCATCGTCCACCTGATCGACAAAAAACCCGACGGCACGCCCGCAGTTCTGCACGCCCGTGACTCCGAACTGGCTGAGTCCGCGGCCATCGAGAACATGCTCGCCGACCTCAACGAGAGCTACAACGCCAAACAGGGCAAAGCCTGGGGCCTGTTCCATCCGGAATCCGGTGCGTTCCCGTTCAGCGGCTGGCTGAAGGAATACATGGACGGTGGCAAGGACTTCGCCGCGTTCAGCAAAGTCGCGGTCGAGCACCTGCAAAAGCTGATGGAAGAATCGAACCTGTCGGTCGGTGGCCACGTGCTGTTCGCCCACTATCAGCAAGGCATGACTGACTACCTGGCGATTGCCCTGCTGCACCACAGCGAAGGCGTGGCGGTGACCGATGAACTGGACGTGACCCCATCGCGTCACCTCGACCTCGGCCAGCTGCATCTGGCGGCGCGGATCAACGTCTCCGAGTGGCAGAACAACAAGCAATCCAAGCAGTACATCTCGTTTATCAAGGGCAAGAACGGCAAGAAGGTTTCGGAGTATTTCCGCGACTTCATCGGCTGCCAGGAAGGCGTCGATGGCCCGGGCGAGACCCGCACCCTGCTCAAGGCCTTCAGCGACTTCGTCGAGAGCGAAGACTTGCCGGAAGACTCCGCCCGCGAGAAAACCAAGACCCTGGTCGATTACGCCAGCAGTCAGGCCAAGCTCGGCGAACCGATGGGCCTGGAAGAGCTGTCGGAGCTGATCGACGAAGAACGGCCGAAAGCCTTTTACGATCACATCCGCAACAAGGACTATGGCCTGTCGCCGGAGATTCCGGCAGACAAACGCACCCTTAACCAGTTCCGCCGCTTCACCGGCCGCGCCGAGGGTCTATCGATCAGCTTTGAAGCGCACCTGCTGGGCTCGAAGATCGAGTACGACGAAGAGGCTGGCACCCTGATCATCAAGGGCCTGCCGACCTCGCTCACTGATCAGCTCAAGCGCCGCAACTGATGCTGGGCAATGTGCTGAAGAAGGTCGCGCTGGTTCTGCTGGTGGTGGTGGTCTATCAGAACTGGGGCAAGATCGAGCGGGTGTTCAACCCGTCGCAGATGGTCTCTGAGCAGACGCGAGCGCAGGCCCGTGTCGTGCTGTATTCCACCGACTGGTGCGGCTACTGCAAGCAGACCAGGCGCTTTCTCGACAGCAAGGGGATTTCTTTCAAGGAATTCGACATCGAGAAGGACGCCGAGGCGCGCAAGGCGTATGAGGCGCTGGGCGGGCGCGGGATTCCGCTGATCGACGTGAATGGCACGTTGATTCGCGGGTTTGACCCGGACGAAATTCTCGCTGCCCTGAAATAACAACTGTGGGAGCGGGCTTGCTCGCGAAAGCGGTGTGCCAGTCAATAATGATCGCGACTGATTCACCGCATTCGCGAGCAAGCCC
>NZ_JASCPO010000283.1:0-6537 GCF_029960145.1 Pseudomonas sp. PS01299
ACCCTGTAGGAGTGAGCCTGCTCGCGATAGCGGTATGACATTCAACACTTGAGTTGACTGAAAGAACGCCATCGCGAGCAGGCTCACTCCTACAAAGGGAAACAGCTCTGCGCCTTAAAAATAAAAACAAGAGGGAGCAACCGATGATTCGCACGCAAACCAGCGTTCTGTTGAGTGGCGGCCTGCTGGCCGCGAGTCAGGCCATGGCCGGCGATTTACTGCTGTGGCAGACCAACAGCCTGAGCTACCTGTACGGCAAGAACTTCGCGATCAACCCGTCGATCCAGCAGACGGTGACGTTCGAGCACGCCGACAAGTGGAAGTACGGCGACAACTTCCTGTTCGTCGACAAGATCTTCTACAACGGTCAGGAAGACCGCAACAAAGGCCCGCACACCTTCTACGGCGAATTCACCCCGCGCTTCTCGTTCGGCAAGATCTTCGACCGGAAAATCGAGTTTGGCCCGATCAAGGACGTGCTGCTGGCGATGACCTACGAGTACGGCGAAGGCGATAGCGAGGCCTACCTGATCGGCCCCGGCTTCGACCTCAAGGTGCCCGGCTTCAACTACGTGACCCTGAACATCTTCCGTCGCCACACCGAAGGCCCGCGCCCCGGCGATGGCGTCTGGCAGATCACCCCGGGCTGGTCGTACAGCGTGCCGCTGGGCAATTCCGACCTGTTGATCGACGGCTATCTGGACTGGGTCGTCGACAACGACCAGAACTCGCGCGGCACCTACCACGCCAACCTGCACATCAATCCGCAGATCAAATACGACCTCGGCAAAGCCCTCGGCTGGAGCCACAAGCAGCTGTATGTCGGCACCGAATACAGCTACTGGAAGAACAAATACGGCGTCGAAAGCAGCCACAACCTCGACACCAACCAGAACACCGCCAGCCTGCTGGTGAAGGTGCACTTCTGAGATGGCCCGCAACCGTGCCCCATACCTGTCGTCGGTGCTCTGTTGCGGGGCACTTGAGAGCTGGCCGAGGAGTCAGTATTCTCCGCGGCCTCTTGAATTCGGTCTAAAAAAAAGCCCGGATTTAATTCCTGACCGACAAGCCAACTTATCCCGGCCCCGGTCAGTACCGAGGCATCCCGAAAACACGCGCAATCGACTGTTTTTCAGCAGCCGAACGGGCGTTTTTTTGCTTTTCGAAAGCGTTGGCCCAGCTCTTGCTATCACCAGCGAAGCTGACCGATCGGATGACTTTTGCAGCGACGAAAAAAGGCGCCACACCAGAGCGCCGATCTTAAAAAAATAAACGTGGAACACCTACTTTGGGAGCAACCGAATGAAACGTATGTGCACCAGCCTGATGCTCGCGGGATCGATGCTGGCCGGCGGCCAGGCCATGGCCGACGGCCTGCTGCAATGGCAGAACAACAGCCTGACCTACCTCTACGGCAAAGACTTCAAGGTCAACCCGGCGATCCAGCAGACCGTCACCTTCGAGCACGCCGATGCCTGGAAGTACGGGGACAACTTCCTGTTCGTCGACAAGATCTTCTACAACGGCAAGCCGGATGGCGGCGTCGGCAACAACACTTACTATGGCGAATTCAGCCCACGCCTGTCGCTGGGCAAGATCCTCGACCAGAAGATCGAATTCGGTCCGGTCAAGGATGTGCTGCTGGCGATGACTTACGAGTTCGGTGAAGGCGACGTCGAGTCGTACCTGATCGGCCCGGGTTTTGACCTGGCGATTCCAGGCTTCGACTACTTCCAGCTGAACTTCTACCAGCGCCACACCGAAGGCTCGCGCGCCGGTGACAACGTCTGGCAGATCACCCCGGTCTGGTCCTACACCATTCCGGTTGGCGACTCGAACATCCTGATCGACGGTTTCATGGACTGGGTGGTCGACAACGACGTCAACAGCAAAGGCGAATACCACGCCAACCTGCACTTCAACCCACAGGTCAAATACGACCTGGGCAAGGCGCTGAATTTCGGCGAGAAGCAGCTGTACGTCGGTGTTGAATACGACTACTGGAAAGACAAGTACGGGATCGACGACACCCGTGCGTTCACCACCAATCAGAACGTGACCAGCTTCCTGGTGAAGTTCCACTTCTGATCCTGGTATCAGTGGCGTCTGCAAGGACGCCTTCGCGAGCAAGCCCGCTCCCACACTGGTTTTGTGACCAACACAGAACCAATGTGGGAGCGAGCTTGCTCGCGAATGGCTTCAGCACAAATATCAGGTGGGCGCGACCGCCTCGGTGATCCCGAGAAACCGGCACAACTCCTCACGCTTGGCCAACGCATCGCGCCGTCCCAGGTCGATCAGCTCGCTGCAATACCCCGCCTCGAACAACAGATAACTCAGCACCCCTGCCCCACTGGTCTTGGTCGCCCCCGGGCCGCGCAAGAACAGACGCAATGCCGCCGGCAATTCCTGTCGATGTCGCGCTGCGATTTCATCGATCGGCTGACTCGGCGCAATCACCAGCACTTCCACTGGCGCCACGCCCAACTCACGAGTCGGCACGCCCTCGGGCATCAGGTGGCTGAACTGGTTCAGACGCTGCAGCAACTCGATGTCGCTCTCCAGGCTGTCAATGAACGTGCTGTTGAGCATGTGCCCGCCGATCTGCGCCAGCGTCGGCTGCTGCCCGGTGTAGGCGCGCTCCAGCGGCTGCTGCGGATCAAAACCGCGCGGGTTGCCGCTGACACCCACCACCAGCACCCGACTCGCGCCCAAGTGCAGCGCCGGGCTGATCGGCGCCGATTGGCGTACCGCGCCGTCGCCGA
Organism: Pseudomonas sp. PS01299; assembly: GCF_029960145.1. Taxonomy (NCBI): domain Bacteria; kingdom Pseudomonadati; phylum Pseudomonadota; class Gammaproteobacteria; order Pseudomonadales; family Pseudomonadaceae; genus Pseudomonas; species Pseudomonas sp. PS01299. The sequence goes on from NZ_JASCPO010000283.1 coordinate 2,766, forward strand.
AATATTCCTCACCGATTTTCACCGGGGCAAACAGCAACGGGATCGCCGAACTGGCCAGCAGATGGTCCACCGACAATTGCGCCGGCACGCCGATCCGCCGATGGCGCAACCACGCATCGATCGTGCCGCCGCCCTGATAGAAGGTCACCGCCTGCCCCGATTCGTAGCCGAACGCGGTCACCGCCACCGCATGCAGTTGCTTGCGGGCGATGGATTCGGCGATCCCGGGCATGTGCAGTTTTTCATTGAGCAGCTCGCGCAGCGGCGAACTGTTGAGCAGCGCCACCGGCAGTTGGCGACCGATGCCGAGCAGGCTGTGACTGACAAAGCGGCTGGCCTGACGGATCACCCCCGGCCAGTCACTGCGCAACACCCGATGACTGCGAAAGCCCTGCCAGAACAGCGTAAGGCGTTCGATGGCCGCGCGAAAATCGGTGGCACCACTGGCGAGGCTGACCGCGTTGATCGCCCCGGCCGAAGTGCCGACGATCACCGGAAACGGATTGTCCGCGCCCAGCGGCAGCAATTCGGCAATCGCCGCCAGTACCCCCACCTGATACGCCGCCCGAGCCCCGCCGCCGGAAAGAATCAAACCTGTGACCGGTTCCGCTGGGCTCATCGCAACGCTCCATGGTGCTTGAAAGGGTGAGTGAATCAGCCGCGCCGTTTCGGGTAAAGCTTCGGCTCGCCCGGTGGACGGCTCTTGAAGCGGCGGTGCGCCCACAAGTATTGCTCAGGGCAGGCGCGCAGCGCACTTTCCACCCACTGGTTGATGCGGAGGCAGTCGGCCTCTTCGGTTTCACCCGGGAAGTCTTCCAGCGGCGGGTGGATCACCAGTTTGTAACCGCTGCCATCCGCCAGACGCTCCTGAGTAAACGGCACCACCAGCGCTTTACCCAAGCGGGCGAATTTGGTGGTCGCGGTCACGGTCGCAGCCTGAATGCCGAACAGCGGCACGAAGATGCTTTGCTTGGCGCCGTAATCCTGATCCGGTGCGTACCAGATCGCCCGGCCCGAACGCAGCAACTTGAGCATGCCACGCACGTCGTCACGCTCCACCGCCAGCGAATCGAGATTGTGCCGCTCACGGCCCCGACGCTGGACGAAGTCGAACAACGGGTTTTTGTGCTCGCGGTACATGCCATCGATGGTGTGCTGCTGGCCGAGCAACGCGGCGCCGATTTCCAGGGTGGTGAAGTGCGCGGCCATAAGGATCACGCCCTTGCCTTCGCGCTGGGCGTTTTGCAGATGCTCCAGGCCTTCGACGTGGGCCAGTTTGGCCAGACGCTCACGGGACCACCACCAACTCATCGCCATTTCAAAAAAAGCGATGCCGGTGGAGGCGAAGTTTTCCTTGAGCAAGCGTTTACGCTCGGCGGCGGATTTTTCCGGGAAGCACAGCTCGAGATTGCGCTTGGCGATACGCCGCCGGTCGCCGGCCACGCGATACATCAATGCGCCCAGCACACGACCGATCGTCAGTAAAACCGCATACGGCAACTGCACGACCAGCCACAACAGCCCCAGACCGCACCAGAGCGGCCAGAAGCGGGGAGAAAGAAAGGCTCTTCGAAAACGCGGGCGATCCATTAAAGCTTCCGTAAATTCAGTGGCCGCGCATTCTACATCGTTCGACCCGGCTTGCGGCTCGCGGGCGTTCTCGTTATAAGTCTCGGCACTTTTAGTGACAAGCCGTTGTATGCCGATATGAGCCAAAACGAATCGCCAGACCGAGATCCCGTGTTCCAGTTGAAGGGCAGCATGCTGGCCATCACGGTGCTGGAACTGTCCCGCAACGACCTCGACAGCCTTGATCGGCAACTGGCCGCCAAAGTCGCCCAGGCGCCGAATTTCTTCAGCAATGCACCGCTGGTCCTGGCGCTGGACAAACTGCCGCCCGGCGAAGGCGCGGTCGATCTGCCCGGCCTGATGCGCGTATGCCGCCAGCATGGTCTGCGCACCCTGGCGATCCGCGCCAGCCGTATCGAAGACATCGCTGCCGCCATCGCCATCGACATCCCGGTGCTGCCGCCGTCCGGCGCCCGCGAGCGACCGCTGGAAGCGCCGGAACCGGAAGTCAAAAAGAAGCCGGAAAAGCCGCCGGAGCCAACGGTCAAACCGACCCGCGTCATCACCACGCCAGTACGTGGTGGCCAACAGATATATGCCCAGGGTGGCGATCTGGTGGTGGTGTCCTCGGTCAGTCCGGGGGCGGAACTTCTGGCCGATGGCAACATCCATGTATACGGCCCGATGCGCGGTCGCGCACTGGCCGGCGTCAAAGGCGACACCAAGGCCCGGATTTTCTGTCAGCAATTGAGCGCTGAACTGATCTCCATCGCCGGGCATTACAAGGTTTCCGAAGATTTGCGCCGCGATCCACTGTGGGGCTCCGGCGTCCAGGTCAGCCTGTCGGCCGACGTGTTGAACATCATTCGGCTTTAACGGATACTGCCGCATTTTCCAAGCATCTCTAAAACGTAGCGAAAACGGCTCAAACGAAGTAGGAAAAAGGAACAAGCAGCGTTTGCCCCCGGCAATTGCGACTTGCGCCGAATTCCAGCCAAGGCTGTCCGACTGCAGTAGTTTTCAAGAGATGTTTTTCAGGGGCTAAAAAGTCCTTCTTCCTTAGGGGTGAAACACCTTGGCCAAGATTCTCGTGGTTACATCCGGCAAGGGTGGTGTGGGTAAGACCACCACCAGCGCCGCTATCGGTACCGGCCTCGCTCTGCGCGGCCATAAAACAGTGATCGTCGACTTCGACGTGGGCCTGCGTAACCTCGACCTGATCATGGGTTGCGAGCGTCGCGTGGTGTACGACTTCGTCAACGTGGTCAACGGCGAAGCCAACCTGCAGCAGGCCCTGATCAAAGACAAGCGCCTGGAAAATCTCTACGTGCTGGCCGCCAGCCAGACCCGCGACAAAGACGCGCTGACCCAGGAAGGCGTGGAAAAAGTCCTGATGCAGTTGAAGGAAGACTTCGACTTCGTGGTCTGCGACTCCCCGGCGGGCATCGAGAAAGGTGCGCACCTGGCCATGTATTTCGCCGACGAAGCGATCATCGTGACCAACCCGGAAGTGTCCTCGGTACGTGACTCCGACCGCATGCTCGGCCTGCTGGCCAGCAAATCGCGTCGCGCCGAAAAAGGCGAAGACCCGATCAAGGAACACCTCCTGCTGACCCGTTACAACCCGCAGCGCGTCAGCGATGGCGAGATGCTGGGCGTCGAAGACGTGAAGGAAATCCTGGCCGTGACCCTGCTGGGCGTTATCCCTGAGTCGCAGGCGGTCCTGAAGGCTTCCAACTCGGGCGTTCCAGTGATTCTCGACGACCAGAGCGATGCCGGTCAGGCGTACAGCGATGCCGTTGATCGTCTGCTGGGCAAAGAAAAAGAACATCGTTTCCTCGATGTTACGAAGAAGGGATTCTTCGAGCGCCTGTTTGGAGGTAGGTAATGAACCTTTTTGACTTCTTTCGTGCCAACAAAAAGCCAAGTACCGCCTCGGTAGCGAAAGAGCGTCTACAGATCATCGTGGCGCATGAGCGCGGCCAGCGCAGCACGCCGGATTACCTGCCAGCCTTGCAGAAGGAACTGGTCGACGTGATCCGCAAGTACGTCAACATCGGCAACGACGACGTACATGTTGCACTGGAAAGCCAGGGCAGTTGCTCGATTCTGGAACTCAACATCACCCTGCCCGATCGCTGAGTCGATCCGGCAGGAACGACGGCGGCTCAGGGCCATTCCCATCGCGGAATGGCCCTGAGCC
>NZ_JASCPO010000284.1:0-6536 GCF_029960145.1 Pseudomonas sp. PS01299
GAGCAAGCCCGCTCCCACAGTGTCCGTGTCGTACATAAACGTTGTAGACGACACAAAACCTGTGGGAGCGGGCTTGCTCGCGAAGGCCGCGACTCGGTTCCGGATCAGGCAGGAAATCCGGGCAGCACCGGCACCGGCCGCTTGTCATCGTCGATGGCCACAAAGCTGAATTGCCCATGGATCGCCTTCTCGCGGCCATCGCAACTCATGCTCTCAACAAATACTTCCACCTCGACCTTGAGGCTGGTGTTACCCACTTTGATCACCCTGCCCACCAGTTCGACGATGGAGCCGGCCGGGATCGCGTGATTGAAGTCGATGCGGTCGGTGGACACGGTCACCAGCGGCAAACGGCAGAAACGCGTAGCGGTGATGAACGACACTTCATCCATCCACGCCAGCGCGGTGCCGCCGAACAGGGTGTTGTGGTGGTTGGTGGTCGGCGGGAAGACGGCTTTGGTCACGCGGGTCACCGAGAGTTCGGTGCGGCGTTCGATTTCCTGGTCACGGGTGGTCATGGTTCTGGCCTGAAACAAAAATGCTGTGGATAAATTGCAGGCAACAAAAAAGCAGCCCGTAGGCTGCTTTTTTCTGCATCGGAAGCTGGACTTAAGCCAGTTTTTCCTTGATGCGAGCTGCTTTACCCGACAGGTCGCGCAGGTAGTACAGCTTGGCTTTACGTACGTCACCGCGACGTTTAACAGCCATGCTGTCGATCTGCGGGGAGTAGGTCTGGAAAGTACGTTCTACGCCAACACCGTTGGAGATTTTACGAACGGTGAACGCACTGTTCACGCCGCGGTTACGCTTGGCGATGACAACGCCTTCGAACGCTTGCAGACGGGAACGATCGCCTTCCTTCACTTTCACCTGAACGACAATGGTGTCGCCTGGGGCAAAGGTAGGGATTTCTTTGGTCATCTGCTCTGCTTCGAGTGCAAGGATGATTTTGTTGGTCATGCTGTGCTCCTAAGGTAAATCAACTGATCTACCATCGATACGTTGTTAACTATCGTCCCGCTCGCGGATGTATTCCTCGAGCAGCTTCTTCTCTTCTCCAGAAAGCGAGCGGCTTTCCAGAAGATCGGCGCGTCGTTCATAGGTCCTACCAAGGGACTGCTGTAAACGCCAACGCCGGATATGCGCGTGATTGCCACTTAGCAACACGTCGGGAACACGCTGATCCGCATACACCTCAGGTCGGGTGTAGTGCGGGCAATCCAGCAGACCATCCGTAAAGGAATCTTCCTCAGCGGAATCCGCATGCCCTAAAGCTCCGGGCAGCAGTCGTGTAACCGCATCGATCATGACCATGGCCGGCAGCTCGCCGCCAGACAGTACATAGTCACCAATCGACCACTCTTCATCGACATGAGCCTCAATAAAGCGCTCGTCAATGCCTTCATAGCGGCCGGCAATCAGGATCAATGCATCCGATTTTGCCAACTCGCGTACCGCCGACTGAGTCAGTTGACGGCCTTGGGGGGACAGGTAAATCACCTTCGCCGCCTCCCCGGCTGCTGCCTTGGCCTGAACCAGAGCATCTTCCAGGGGCTTGATCTTCATCACCATGCCCGGACCACCGCCAAACGGGCGATCGTCCACAGTGTGATGCCGATCCGTCGTGTAATCCCGCGGATTCCAACAGGTCAGCTGCAACAGCCCCTGTTTGACCGCACGACTGGTAATGCCGTACTCACTGATGGCCGAGAACATCTCGGGGAACAGCGTAATGACGTCTACGCGCAGGCTGGCCATTGCTTAGAAGTCCGCGTCCCATTCCACCCGCATCACGCCTGCATCCAGGTCGATTGCCAGCACGCATTGCTCCGTATAGGGCAACAACCGCTCGCGATCATCCAGGCTGCCCGCGCAGGGCTTGACCACCAATACATCGTTCGCGCCGGTCTCCAACAGGTGATCAACCTTGCCGAACAATTGCTCGTCCTGGTTGATGACGCTCAGACCCTGCAACTGGTACCAGTAGTACTCGTCGCCTGTCAGGTTGGGCAAAAGGCTTCGCGAGATGCAAATCTCATAACCGCTCAGAAGACGGGCTTCATCGCGATCGTCGAGGCCTTTGAGCTTGGCAACCAGATCCTTTTGAGTGGATCGGCCGCTGACCAGCTCGACCTGTTTCACCACGCCTTCGCGCCGAAGCGTCCAGTTGCGGTAGTCCAACAGGTTTTCAATCGGATCGGTAAAGGAAAAGACCTTCACCTCGCCGCGAACGCCGTGAACCGAAAAAATCTTGCCGACAACGATCAGGTCATCAGCTTTTTCTGGCGTCGCGCTCATACTGCTCAGGCTGCAGCCTTGGCAGATTCCTTCAGCAACTGAGCAACACGCTCAGATGGCTGTGCACCAACGCTCAGCCAGTAGGCTACGCGCTCTTGGTTCACGGACAGACGGATTTCCTGACCACGGGCAACAGGGTTGAAGAAGCCAACCTGTTCTTTGTGGGAGCCGTCACGCGGGTTACGCGAGTCGGTTACGGTCAGGTGGTAAAACGGGCGCTTTTTGGAGCCGCCAAGGGCAAGACGGATTGTTAGCATGTGAACATCGTTCCTGTAGTCGGTGCTGCAAATCTAAATGCACAGCGGGCATGGGTGCCCGAAAGGCCGCATATTCTAAGGAATATCCGGACTTTTGCAAATGACTTTTTCCGGCGCCTATGGCATGCCGTGCGGATTTGCATATAGAGCCGTCGATGAAAACGGCCAGTCAGCTCCCGCCGAGTGCGGGTTTGCTGTTGATCCTGCGTCCTTGCAGGGTCTGCGCCGGTGCGACGACCGGCGAAGTCTTGGTGTCCTGAATCACATTTTCGGCATGCCGCCGCCGGGCAACATACCGCCCATGCCGCGCATCATTTTCGCCATGCCGCCTTTGGCGGTGAATTTCTTCATCATCTTCTGCATCTGCTTGTGCTGCTTGATCAAGCGACCGATGTCCTGCACCTGAGTGCCGGAACCCATGGCGATCCGGCGCTTGCGCGAACCGCTGATCAGCTCAGGGTCGCGGCGCTCGGCCGGCGTCATGGAGTTGATGATGGCTTCCATCTGTTTGAACTGCTTCTCTGCAGCATTCTGGGCATTGCCCATTTGCGACAGGTTGACACCGCCGATGCTCGGCAGTTTGTCCATTAGTCCGCCGAGGCCGCCCATGTTCTTCATTTGTTGCAGCTGATCGCGGAAGTCTTCGAGGTCGAAGCCCTTGCCCTTCTTCAGCTTCTTGGCCAGTTTATCGGCCTTGTCCTTGTCGAGGGTCGCTTCGGCCTGTTCGATCAGGCTGAGCACGTCGCCCATGCCGAGGATCCGCGAAGCAATACGCTCAGGGTGGAACGGATCGAGCGCTTCGCTCTTCTCGCCCATACCGATGAACTTGATCGGCTTGCCAGTGATTGCGCGAACCGACAACGCGGCACCGCCACGGGCATCACCGTCGACCTTGGTCAGGATCACACCGGTCAGCGGCAGCGCATCACCGAAGGCCTTGGCCGTGTTGGCGGCGTCCTGACCGGTCATGGCGTCGACCACGAACAGCGTTTCGACCGGGTTGATCGCGGCGTGCAGCGCCTTGATCTCGCCCATCATCTCTTCGTCGATGTGCAGACGACCGGCGGTGTCGACGATGACCACGTCGATGAATTTCAGTTTGGCTTCTTTAATAGCTGCGGTGGCGATGTCCACCGGCTTCTGGCTCAGGTCGGACGGGAAGAACGTCACGCCGATGTCGTTGGCCAGGGTTTCCAGCTGTTTAATAGCCGCAGGACGGTAAACGTCCGCCGACACGACCATCACCGACTTCTTCTTGCGCTCTTTAAGGAAGCGCGCCAGTTTGCCGGCCGTGGTGGTTTTACCGGCACCCTGCAGACCAGCCATCAGAATGACCGCTGGCGGCACGGCGCTCAGGTTCAGGTCTTCGTTGGCCGCGCCCATCAGGCTTTCGAGTTCGGCCTGGACGATCTTCACGAACGCCTGGCCCGGCGTCAGGCTGCGCGACACCTCGGTGCCGACAGCGCGCTCCTTGACCGAATTGACGAAGTCCTTGACCACCGGCAGGGCGACGTCGGCTTCGAGCAACGCCATGCGCACTTCGCGCAGGGTGTCTTTGATATTGTCTTCAGTCAGCTTCGCCTTGCCGGTGACATGGCGCAGCGTCTGCGAGAGACGGTCGGTTAAGTTTTCAAACATTGCGCGATCCTTTCAGGCCCTGTGTAGACCGGGATAATGGCGGCCCAGACCGGATTCAACATGTGCTCGGCGAGCCTGCGGCGTGGGCAGGTCGCGGATTATAGCGAAGACTGCGTCGGGCGGACACCTCGCACTTTCGTGGTGTGGCGGTTCTATGCCAAACTCAGCGCCTTTCGGGCCTGCCTAACAGGATTTATGCTCCCCTTGTCACCCAGTTTGCTGACTACCATCGCCGCCGCGCTTCTTTATGCCGCTGCGACCCTTTATCAGGGCACCCGCCTGGCCTCCGGCGCCAAGGCGAACAAGCGCCTGCTGGTTACGCTCGGCGTCCTCGCCGTGCTCGCCCACAGCGCCAGCCTGCTCACGCACCTGCTGACGCCGATCGGCCTGGGCCTGGACTTCTTCAGCGCCGCCAGCCTGATCGCCGCCGCCGTCATCGCCCTGACACTGCTGGCCTGCTCGCGGATCCCGGTGGAAAACCTGCTGGTGCTGCTGTTCCCGCTGGGCGCGGCCACCGTGCTGCTGGCGCAGTTCGCCCCGGCCGGCACGGTGCAGATCATCGACGAAGAGCCGGGCATCCTCGCCCACATCCTGCTGTCGATCCTCGCCTACGGCATGTTCACCATCGCGGTGTTCCAGGCCTTGTTGCTGCTGGTGCAGGATCACCAGCTCAAGCACAAGCACCCGTCGGGCCTGATCAAGAACTTCCCGCCGCTGCAAACCATGGAAAGCCTGTTGTTCGGCTTCCTCTGGGCCGGCTGGACGCTGCTGTCGCTGTCGCTGATCTCCGGCTGGCTGTTCGTCGAGAACCTGTTCGCCCAGCATCTGGTGCACAAGACCTTGCTGGCGTGCCTGGCCTGGATCGTGTTCAGCGTGCTGCTGTGGGGCCGCAATCGCCTCGGCTGGCGTGGCCACAAGGCGATTCGCTGGACCCTCGCCGGTTTCTGCCTGCTGATGTTGGCGTATTTCGGCAGCAAACTGGTTCGTGAATACATCCTGCACATCTGACGGGCGGCATAAATGGACGGTTTGCCCATAGGGCCGATGCTCGCAGTATTTGTCCTGCTGATTTTATGGTCGGGGCTGTTTACCGCCGTCGAAATCGCGCAACAGCACTTGCTCGCGCAACGCACCGCCTCGCGCGCCAGCGATAAACCGCTGGCGAAGCTGAGCTTCCCCCTCGACAGTCTGATCCTGTGCAACACCCTGTGCCGCGCCCTCGCGGTAATCATTGCCACGCTGCTGGCGATCTTCCTCTGCGAAGAGAACGGCCCGTGGGCCGCCTGCCTCGGTGCGGGTGCCGTATTGCTGGTGTTTGCCGACTACTTTCCGCGCAGCGTGGCCCAGCGCTATCCGGATGCAGTGCTGTCGTTCGGCAATACCCTGCTGGCCGTTCCGCTGAAGATTCTTTACCCGCTGGCCTGGCTGCTGAGCCGCATCAGCGGTCTGCTGCTGCGTCCCTTCGCGCGCAAACCCCAGGTGGTGCAGCAAAGTGAAGACGAAGAACCTGCCGACCCTGATAACGATCCGGAACACCCGTCTCGCACCCACCCGGTCTCAGGCATCCATGCGCTGGACAACATCACGGTCAACGACATTCTGGTGCCACGCAGCGATGTCGACGGCATCAACCTCGACGACTCGATCGAAGAGATCATCGAACAACTGCGCCACAACAAGCGCACGCGCCTGCCGGTGTTCCACAGCGACATCAACCAGGTCGAAGCGGTGCTCAACACCCGGCAGATCCGCCATCTGCTCAACGATGGCCAGCTGACCCGCGAAGCGCTGCTGGCCGCCAGCTACGAGCCGTACTTCGTTCCGGAAAGCACCCCGCTGCAACTGCAACTGCTGAACTTCCACAAGCAGCAGCGCCGCTTGGGCATGGTGGTGGACGAGTACGGCGAAGTGCTGGGCATCGTCACTCTGGAAGACATTCTCGAAGAAATCGTCGGCGAATTCGAAAGCGAGCACAGCCTCGACAACCCGCACATCCATCCGCAGCCCGACGGGCGCATGGTGATCGACGGCACTGCGTCGATCCGCGAGTTGAACAAATGCCTGGGCTGGCATTTGCCGAGCGACGGCCCGAAAACCCTCAACGGTCTGGTGACCGAAGCGCTGGAGACCATTCCGGACAGCGCGGTGTGTCTGAAGATCGGGCGTTATCGGCTGGAGATTCTCGAGACCGAGGACAACCGGGTGAGCAAGGTGCTGATCTGGCATACGAGCGCGGTGCCTGCAAAAGTTTAAGCGCTTTTGTGGCGAGGGAGCTTGCTCCCGCTCGGGCGCGCAGCGGCCGTAAATGTGTTGGGGTCGCTTCGCAACCCAGCGGGAGCAAGC
>NZ_JASCPO010000285.1:0-6508 GCF_029960145.1 Pseudomonas sp. PS01299
CGGCAGGAGCCGACGTTTCATTGGGTCAGGCGGGGGAGCTGGCGGTGAATCGGGCGCTGGATAATCTGCAGTTGCCGGGCTAAGAAGCAGGCAAGAACCTGTGGCGAGGGGATTCATCCCCGATCGGTTGCGCAGCAGCCGTAAACTTTGAACTCGCGGTATTTCTGAAAATTTGCAGTGACAGGATTTGGGTCTGCTGCGCAGCCCAGCGGGAGCAAGCTCCCTCGCCACAGTGACTGCGGCAGGAGCCGACGTTTCATTGGGTCAGGCGGGGGAGCTGGCGGTGAATCGGGCGCTGGATAATCTGCAGTTGCCGGGCTAAGAAGCAGGCAAGAACCTGTGGCGAGGGGATTCATCCCCGATCGGCTGCGCAGCAGTCGTAAAACCTGAACTCGCGGTATTTCTGAAAGATTGAAGTCTGGGGCCGCTGTGCAGCCCATCGGGGATTAATCCCCTCACCACAATGACCGCGGCAGGAGCCGAAATATCTTTGGGTCAGGCATAAGAAACCGCCGCCCCGTTCAATCGGGATGGCGGTTTTTTATTGCGTCACTGTCAAGTCAGGAATCGCGCCGCAGATCCGGCGGGATCGGCAAATCGTCCTTGAGCGGATCCGGGCGTTTGCCCTTGCCGGCGCGGTACTGGCGGATCTGGTAGACGTAGGCCAATACTTGGGCGACCGCCAGGTACAGGCCACCGGGGATTTCCTGCTCGAGTTCGGTGGAGTAGTAGATCGAGCGCGCCAGCCCCGGCGATTCGAGGAGCATGACGTTGTTGGCGACGGCGATTTCGCGGATCTTCAGCGCGAGGAAGTCGCTGCCCTTGGCCAGCAGCACTGGCGCGCCGCCCTTCTCCGAGTCGTACTTGAGCGCGACGGCGTAGTGGGTCGGGTTGGTGATGACCACATCGGCGTCGGGAATCGCCGCCATCATCCGCCGCTGCGACATCTCGCGCTGGGTCTGGCGGATGCGCTGCTTGACCTCCGGCCGGCCTTCCTGATCCTTGTGCTCGTCGCGCACTTCCTGCTTGGTCATCAGCAGTTTCTTGTGGGCTTCCCAGAGCTGCACCGGCACGTCGACGGCGGCGATGATGATCAGGCCGCAGGCCAGCCACAACGTACTCCAGCCGACCAGCGTGACGCTGTGAATGATCGCCATTTCGAGCGGCTCGTGGGCGATCCGCAAGAAATCATCGACGTCCGCCGACAACACCGCCAACGCCACCCCCAGGGTGATCAGAAATTTGGCCAGCGCCTTGAGCAGTTCGACCACAGCCTTGAACGAGAACATCCGCTTCAGGCCCGCGGCCGGGTTCATCCGGCTGAATTTGGGTGCCATGGAGCCGGCCGCAAACAGCCAGCCACCGAGGGAGATCGGCCCGATCAACGCCGCCAGCAACAGGGTGATCATGATCGGCTGGATCGCCAACAGCGCCATCTGGCCCGACTGCAACAGGAACCTGCCCATGGCCCCCTGATCCATGATCACCTCGCGCGAGAGGGTGAAGTTCAGGCGCATCAGCTCCATCAGGTCTTCGGCCAGCATGCCGCCGAACACCAGCAAAGCACCGGCACCGGCCATCATCACGGCGAGGGTGTTGAGCTCTTTGGAGCGGGCAATCTCGCCCTTCTCACGAGAGTCCTTTTTCCGTTTGTCCGTGGGGTCTTCTGTTTTGTCCTGACCGCTTTCGCTCTCTGCCATGGCTCAGCGCGCCCGTGCCAGTTCGCGTAACAACTGCAAGGCCTCGGAGGCCAGCGGTTGATACTGATTGAGGATGTCCGCCAGACCGACCCAGACGATGAACAGGCCCAGCACCAGGGTCAGCGGGAAACCGATGGAGAAAATGTTCAGTTGCGGCGCGGCGCGGGTCATCACACCGAAGGCGATGTTGACCACCAGCAGCGCGGTGACCGCCGGCAGCACCAGCAACAACGCCGCCCCGAGAACCCAGCCAAGCTTGCCGGCCAGCTCCCAGTATTGCGCGGTCATCAAGCCGCCGCCGACCGGCAGCGTGGTGAAGCTTTCGGTGAGCACTTCGAAGACCACCAGGTGGCCGTTCATCGACAGGAACAGCAAGGTCACCAGCATGGTGAAGAACTGCCCGATCACCGCCACCGAGACGCCGTTGGCCGGGTCAACCATCGAGGCGAAGCCCATACCCATCTGGATCGCGACAATCTGCCCGGCCACGGCAAACGCCTGAAAAAAAAGCTGCAGGGAAAACCCCAGCACCGCACCGACCAGAATCTGCTCGGCAATCAGCAGCAGGCCACTGAGATCCAGCGGGCTGACCGCTGGCATCGGCGGCAGGCTCGGCGCAATGCACACGGTAATGGCCACGGCGAAATACAGGCGTATCCGGCGCGACACCAGCGTGGTGCCGAACACCGGCATGACCATCAGCATCGAGGCGACGCGAAACAGTGGCAACATGAACGACGCCACCCAAGTACTGATCTGGGTGTCGGTCAGCTGAAGCAGCGACTGCATGGCTTAGCCGATGACCATCGGAATGTTTTTGTACAACTGAATGATGTATTCCATGAACGTCTGCACGATCCAGGGACCTGCGACGATCAGCGTCACCAGCATCACCAGCAGACGCGGCAGGAAGCTCAGGGTCTGTTCGTTGATCTGCGTCGCCGCCTGAAACATCGCCACCAGCAAGCCAACCAACAGGCTCGGCACCACCAGGATCGCGACCATCAATGTGGTCAGCCAAAGGGCTTCACGAAAGATATCGACCGCAACTTCCGGCGTCATGGCGAGACACCTCCGAAACTGCTGGCCAGGGTGCCGATGATCAGCGCCCAGCCATCCACCAGCACGAACAGCATGATCTTGAACGGCAGCGAAATGATCAGCGGCGAGAGCATCATCATACCCATCGCCATCAGCACACTGGCCACGACCAGGTCGATGATCAGGAACGGGATGAAGATCATGAAGCCGATCTGGAATGCGGTTTTAAGCTCGGAAGTGACAAACGCCGGCACCAGAATGGTCAGCGGCGCCTGATCCGGGGTGGCGATGTCGGTGCGCTTGGACAGACGCATGAACAGCTCCAGATCGCTGGTGCGGGTCTGGGCGAGCATGAAGTCCTTGATCGGTATCTGGGCCTTTTCCACCGCTTGCTGGGCGGTGAGTTTTTCCGCCAGATACGGCTGCAGCGCATCGTTGTTCACCCGATCGAACACCGGAGCCATGATGAACATGGTGAGGAACAGCGCCATGCCGGTGAGGATCTGGTTCGACGGCGTCTGTTGCAGGCCGAGGGCCTGACGCAGGATCGAGAAGACGATGATGATCCGGGTGAAACTGGTCATCAGGATCACGGCCGCCGGAATGAAGCTCAGCGCCGTCATGATCAGCAGGATCTGCAGGCTGACCGAATACTCCTGCGCGCCGTCGGCGTTAGTGCCCAGCGTGATCGCCGGAATCGACAACGGGTCGGCGGCGAATGCCAGTGGCGCGGCCAGCATCAGGGCCAGCGTCAAGACGATGCGTAGCGCACCCATTACTTCTTATCCTTCTGATCCTTGCCGAGAATCTTCAGCAGATGCTGGGCAAATTCCGGGGTCGCTTTTTCGCTGCTGCTCGGCACTTGCACCGGCTCCTTGAGCACGTGCAGCGCGGTGATGGTGCCGGGGCTCAAGCCGAGCAGAATCTGCTCGTTGCCGACCTGCACCAGCATCAACCGGTCACGCGGACCGAGGGCGCGGGAGCCGATCAGCTCGATCACCTGGCCCTTGCCCGCCGGCCCTGCCTGTTGCACTCGACGCAACAGCCAGGCGAGGAAGAAGATCAACCCCAGCACCAGCAACAGACCGAACACCAGTTGCGTCAGTTGCCCGGCCACGCCGCTGTTGACCATCGGCGCGGTGGCAGCAGGCACGGTGGTCGCCGTCGACGGCTCGGCGGCCAGCACGCTCAATGGCAGTGCCAGCAAAGCCCAGAGAAACCGTTTCACTCAGCGCAGCTTCTTGATGCGTTCGCTTGGGCTGATCACGTCGGTCAGGCGGATGCCGAACTTCTCGTTGACCACCACCACTTCACCGTGCGCGATCAGGGTGCCGTTGACCAGCACGTCCAGCGGCTCGCCGGCCAGACGATCGAGCTCGATCACCGAACCCTGGTTCAGTTGCAGCAGGTTGCGAATGTTGATGTCGGTGCTGCCCACTTCCATCGAGATCGACACCGGGATGTCGAGGATCACGTCCAGGTTCGGACCGTCCAGGGTTACCGGATCGTTGTTCTTCGGCACGCTGCCGAACTCTTCCATCGGCAGACGGTTGGAGCTTGCAGCGCCAGCGTCGGCGGCCAGCAGCGCGTCGATGTCGGCCTGGCTGCCATCACCGGTCTCTTCCAGGGCCGCAGCCCATTCGTCGGCCAGTGCCTGATCGTCCTGGGCGTTCATTTCGTCGTTCATCATGTGTCCTCGGCGGGCAACAATTCAGTTAAATACGTGGGGGAAAAGCGCCGCTTCAGCGACGCTCGATCGGCTCGATCACCTGCAACGCGAGGTTGCCTTTGTGCGAGCCCATCTTGACCTTGAAGGCCGGTACGCCGTTGGCGCGCATGATCATGTCTTCCGGCATCTCGACCGGGATCACATCCCCCGGCTGCATGTGCAGGATGTCGCGCAGCTTCAACTGGCGGCGGGCCACGGTGGCGCCGATCGGCACGTCGACATCGAGCACGTCCTGACGCAGGGCGTTGACCCAGCGCTCGTCCTGATCGTCGAGGTCCGACTGGAAACCGGCGTCGAGCATTTCGCGCACCGGCTCGATCATCGAGTACGGCATGGTTACGTGCAGGTCACCGCCGCCGCCATCGAGTTCGATGTGGAAAGTGGAGACCACGATCGCTTCGCTCGGGCCGACGATGTTGGCCATGGCCGGGTTCACTTCCGAGTTGATGTACTCGAAATTGACTTCCATGATCGCCTGCCAGGCTTCCTTCAGATCGACGAACGCCTGCTCCAGCACCATGCGCACCACACGCAGTTCGGTCGGGGTGAATTCACGCCCTTCGATCTTGGCGTGACGGCCGTCGCCGCCGAAGAAGTTGTCCACCAGCTTGAACACCAGTTTGGCGTCGAGGATGAACAGCGCGGTGCCGCGCAACGGTTTGATCTTGACCAGGTTGAGGCTGGTCGGTACGTACAGCGAGTGCACGTATTCGCCGAACTTCATCACCTGGACGCCACCGACGGCAACGTCTGCCGAGCGGCGCAGCATGTTGAACATGCTGATGCGGGTGTAACGGGCAAAACGCTCGTTGATCATCTCCAGAGTCGGCATGCGTCCACGGACGATGCGATCCTGGCTGGTCAGGTCGTAGCTTTTGACACTGCCGGGTTCGGCAGCGTTATCGGTCTGTACCAGACCATCGTCGACACCATGCAACAGCGCGTCGATTTCATCCTGGGACAGCAGATCCTGCACGGCCATGTCGTGTTCCTACTGCAGTACGAAATTAGTGAAAAGCAACTGTTCGATCACCACTTTGCCCAGCTCTTTCTGCGCCACTTCCTGGACGCTGGCGGTAGCCTTCTGGCGCAACATCTCCTGGCCGACCGGAGTCGCCAAGGTGGCAAAATCCTGACCGGAGAAGAGCATCACCAGGTTGTTGCGGATCACCGGCATGTGCACTTTGAGCGCCTCCAGATCGGCCTGGTTACGCGCCAGCATGGTGATGCTCACCTGCATGTAGCGCTGACGGCCGTTCTGGTTGTAGTTGGCGACAAACGCCGGCGCCATCGGCTCGAAGATCGCCGGCTGCTTGCCAACCGGCGCAGCCTCGGCCGCTGCGGCAGGCTTGCTCTGAGCGCTGTGCATGAAGTACCAGGTCGCGCCCACGGACACACCGATCGCCAGCAGCAGAGCCACCACGATCAGGATGATCATCTTGAGTTTGCCTTTGGTCGCGGGGTCTTTTACAGCTGCTGCTTCGCTCTTCGCCATGCCAATAATCCGTCACTAATCGGGTTTTCACAGTCGCACGGCAAGGCAAGAGCAAGTGTTATGCCAGAAGTGTCGGAGGTAACGCTAAAGTCAAAAGCCACCCTCACCCCAGCCCTCTCCCGGAGGGAGAGGGGGCTGACTGAGGTGTCAGGCGTCAAACATCGACCTGAAAGACCGAGTCGATTATGGATTCACAGCGCAAGTATCCGGTCGGCGTACTTCGCGAGCATCCCCCAATCGGTCCCCTCTCCCTGTGGGAGTGTATGTACCGGAGGGAGAGGGGGCTGACCGAGGTGTCAGGCGTCAAACATCGACCTGAAGACCGAGTCGATTATGGATTCACAGCGCAAGTATCCGGTCGGCGTACTTCGCGAGCATCCCCCAATCGGTCCCCTCTCCCTGTGGGAGTGTATGTACCGGAGGGAGAGGGGGCTGACTGAGGTGTCAGGCGTCAAACATCGACCTGAAAGACCGAGTCGATTATGGATTCACAGCGCAAGTATCCGGTCGGCGTACTTCGCGAGCATCCCCCAATCGGTCCCC
>NZ_JASCPO010000286.1:0-6491 GCF_029960145.1 Pseudomonas sp. PS01299
CGTCCTGTCAG
Organism: Pseudomonas sp. PS01299; assembly: GCF_029960145.1. Lineage (NCBI taxonomy): Bacteria > Pseudomonadati > Pseudomonadota > Gammaproteobacteria > Pseudomonadales > Pseudomonadaceae > Pseudomonas > Pseudomonas sp. PS01299. Next base: position 12 of record NZ_JASCPO010000286.1, read on the forward strand.
TCAATAAGTTGCTGAATGACACTACGCCTTCGCGAGCAAGCCCGCTCCCACAGGGGGGATCATGTGGCTGCTTAGTTGTGAGCGTGCAGCGCTTCGTTCAGCTCGATCGCCGATTTGTGGGTCTTGCACTCCACGGCACCGGTTTCCGAGTTGCGACGGAACAGCAGGTCAGTCTGACCGGCCAGTTCACGCGCTTTCACCACCTTGACCAGGTTGTTGTGCTCGTCCAGCAGCGCGACCTTGGTGCCGGCGGTCACGTACAGGCCCGACTCGACGGTGTTGCGGTCGCCCAACGGGATACCGATACCGGCGTTGGCGCCGATCAGGCAGCCTTCGCCGACCTTGATCACAATGTTGCCGCCGCCCGACAGGGTGCCCATGGTCGAGCAGCCGCCGCCCAGGTCCGAACCCTTGCCGACGAATACGCCAGCGGAAACGCGGCCTTCGATCATGCCCGGACCTTCGGTGCCGGCGTTGAAGTTGATGAAGCCTTCGTGCATCACGGTAGTGCCTTCGCCCACGTACGCACCCAGACGCAGACGTGCCGCGTCAGCGATACGCACACCGGCCGGCACCACGTAGTCGGTCATTTTCGGGAACTTGTCCACCGAGAACACTTCCAGCAGCTCGCCGCGCAGACGCGCTTCCAGTTGCAGTTCGGCCAGTTCGCTCAGGTCGATCGCACCCTGGCTGGTCCAGGCCACGTTCGGCAGCAGCGGGAAGATCCCGGCCAGGCTTACGCCGTGTGGCTTGACCAGACGATGCGACAGCAGGTGCAGCTTGAGGTACGCCTCAGGCGTCGAGGTCAGTTGTGCGTCTTCGGCCAGCAGGGTAGCGACCAGCGGCTTGTGGCTTTCGGCCAGACGGGTCAGCAGCTTGCCTTGAACGGCGTCGATGCCTTTGACCGCTTCAGCCAGTTGCGCAGCCTGCGCGGTGGTGAACGTGATGGCCTGGTTGCCTTCGGTGTAGCCGAGGATCGGCGCAACAGCGGCGACCAGTTCCGCCGACGGGTTGAGCAGCGGCTGGGCGTAGAACACTTCCAGCCAGGCACCTTGACGGTTTTGCGTGCCGACACCAAAGGCGATGCTGAACAGGGACTTGGACATGTGAATACCTCTAGCAATAAGTGACGGGCTGCTTACTTGAGCGCGGCCGCGTAGATGTCTGGCTTGAAGCCAATCAAGGTTCGGTCACCGAGATCGAGCACCGGGCGCTTGATCATCGAGGGTTGAGCGAGCATCAGTTCGATGGCTTTCGACTGGTCGAGATCGGCTTTACGTTCGTCGTCGAGTTTGCGAAAGGTCGTGCCTGCACGGTTCAACACCGTTTGCCAGCCGTGCTCGTCACACCATTGGGTCAGGTGCTCACGGTCGATACCGGCGGTTTTGTAGTCGTGAAAGTCGTAGCTGACAGCGTGTTCATCGAGCCAGGTGCGCGCCTTCTTCATGGTGTCGCAGGCTTTGATGCCGAAAAGGTGCAACGTTTTACTTGAAACGGTCAAGGAATCGCCCCCTTTACAGGTGCTGGAAAAAAATGGTGTCGGATTATGCCATGACCAAACGGTTTCGCGGCGCCCGGCTTCATTTGGCAATGCAAAACCCTGTGGGAGCGAGCTTGCTCGCGAAGGGGCCGTGTCAGTCAAAATCTCTGTTAATGACACACCGTATTCGCGAGCAAGCTCGCTCCCACATTGGAATGGCGTTGCGGGCGTGCGACATAGGTGCAACGGTCAGACGCATCCTAAGCGGCTAATATGGCAGTTCAACGCTGTCGATTGTCTGAGATTTCCGCTTTATGCAAACCGCTTATACCGTCCTGATCCTGCTGATGCTGGTCAGCGTCTCCCGGCTGGTCGGACGGGTCATCCCGCTGCCGCTGCCCCTCGTGCAAATCGCCGCCGGTGCCTTGCTGGCCTGGCCGACGCTGGGCCTGCACGTGGCGCTGGATCCGGAACTGTTCCTGTTTCTATTCCTGCCGCCGCTGCTGTTTTCCGACGGCTGGCGCATGCCCAAACGCGAGTTCTGGCATCTGCGCGGGCCGATCCTGACGCTGGCGGTTGGCCTGGTGCTGTTCACCGTGGTCGGCGCCGGGTACTTCATTCACTGGCTGTTGCCGAGCATTCCGCTGCCGGTGGCCTTCGCGCTGGCCGCCGTGCTGTCGCCGACCGACGCCGTGGCGGTCTCGGCGATCTCGCAGAACCGCTTGCCGACACCGCTGATGCACATCCTGCAAGGCGAGGCGCTGATGAATGATGCCTCGGGTCTGGTGACGTTCAAGTTTGCCTTGGTGGCGGCGGTGACCGGGGTGTTCTCGCTGGCCAATGCCAGCCTGACGTTCGTACTGGTGGCGGTCGGGGGCTTGGCCGTCGGCGTCGCGCTGAGCTGGCTGGTCGGGCGCTTGCGCGCGTGGATGATTGCCCGGGGCTGGGACGATCCGGCCACCCACGTGGTGTTCATGTTGCTGCTGCCGTTCGCCGCCTATGTATTGGCCGAGCGACTGGGCGCTTCGGGGATTCTTTCGGCTGTCGCGGCGGGGATGATGCAGAGCTGGCTTGATCTGCTGCCGCGGCAGACCAGCACCCGGCTACTCAATCGCAGCGTCTGGTCGCTGCTTGAATTTGCCTTCAACGGCCTGATCTTTCTGCTGCTGGGTCTGCAATTGCCGGACATCATCAAAGCGGTGGTCAGCCACGAACCGACGTTGTGGCCGACGCTGCTGTACCGTGGCCTCGACGTGGTGGCGATTTTTCTCGCGCTGGTGCTGTTGCGCTTTATCTGGGTACAGAGCATCTGGCGCCTGTCGGTACTGCTGCGACGGCTGCGCGGCAAGGGCGACCTGACGCAAGTGCCGACCGCGCGATCCTGCTGGTTGCTGACTGTCGGCGGAGTGCGCGGGGCGGTGACGCTGGCCGGTGTGATGTCAGTGCCGATGTTGATGGGGGCCGAGGCGTTCCCCGAGCGTGATCTGCTGATTTTCATCGCCGCCGGGGTGATTCTGTTGTCGCTGATTTGCGCCTGCATCGCCCTGCCGTTGCTGCTGCGTGGCATCGAGAAAAGCCCGGACGACAAACGTCGTCAGGAAGTGCGCGATGCCTGGCGCAAGACCGCCGAGGCGGCGATCCATGCGCTGGAAACCGAAGAGGTCGGCCCGCAGGATGCGGCGCAGGCCGCACTCTCGGCGGAACTCAAGGCTCGGATCATGTCCGAGTATCGTCATCAGCTCGATGTATTCAACGACTCCGCCGAAGCCCAGGCGCTGGCGTTCCAGATGGATCTGCTGGAACGCCGCTTGCGCTTGAAGGCGTTGCGGGCGCAACGCCTGGAGCTGTATAGCCTCAGCCGTCAGCACCAGATCGGTGATGACGTGTTGCGCGAGGTTTTGGCAGACCTGGATTTAAGCGAAGCGAATCTGGGGCAGGTCAAATAGCCGACACGGACCTGATGCGCTCATTCACTCGCGGGGCAGGGATAAGCGTTTGCCATGAAGATTTTGTCCTTTTCGCTGAGATCCAGATTAATGAAGAGCTGGAAGTCTCCGATGGTCCAGGACTGGCTGATCCGATAGTGCATGATCGACTTTGGATCGTATTCCGAATAAATGCTTTCGTCGGGATTGCCGCGGTCAAAGTACCAGTCGTGCAGGCGTTTGCGCGTCACGCTGGCCTGGGAGTCGTCTTCTTCCGGGTCGGCGGTGATTCCAAATTGTGCATAGATGGCTGGCTTGTCCCAGGGAATATCTGCCGTGGGATTGGTCTGTTCATGCTCCGCGCCCAGCATGTGACCGAACTCATGCATGACATTGGCTGCGAAGTAACGTGGCAGACCCGGATGCGGCCAGAGTGTCATGGTCGGCTCATCGGGATGTAGCAGAGCATCCGTACCTATCCGGGAGGAAAACGTTCCTTCCTGACTGAGTATGCGGATGTCGCCCACTTCACCTTCAACGAAATCGAATTTCAAGTTGATGTGCGGCAACCAGTTGCTGGCAGCGGCAATGGTCGCGTCCTTGAATTCCTGCGTGCCGTTGAGGAAGGCGATGCGAAGAGTGCTGCCGGGAGTCCAGAATTTTGCCGGATTGTTTTTAGCCCACATTTTACTGAACCTCCGAAGTGCATTTGATGTTGCGGGAGGTGCGTGTGGTTTCGGTTTTTTTGTTTGGCTGAAGCCGGGTTGAGTGCATAACTGAACATCCATGTTTTCGTTCGTCATATGTAACTTCTCGGGTTGCTTGTTGTTCCCGGAAAGTCGCTTTGAATGAAGGATGCTAGTTGCTGCGCCTGAGCAGGTAAATTGGATATGTGTACGATTTTATGACGGATTACCGTGCCAACAGAACTGGCACGGTAAAGATGTGATTCAACGTGGGTAAATCAACTGCATGAGCTGTTTGTCTTTATCACTGATTTCGCGATTGATCGGATTCGCCCAATTGCCAAGCGTCAAATTGTTGGGAACAGGATGGTGCATGATGGATTTTCGATCGTATGGCAAGTAAAGCGCGTCGGCATCGTCAAAAGGCGTAAATATATTGTCGTCAACTTCGCCTCGCGACAGTGGATTCATCGGTCTGTTCTGGTAGTAGTTGTAAACATTTTCTTTATTCCAGGGGATTTGCGCCTTGGGGTGCTGGTGTTCGTGCATTGCGCCGAGTGCGTGGCCAAACTCGTGGATGACGACCGTCTCGAAGTCTTCGTGTTCGGGGTCGATGCCAAGGTTCATGGTTGGCGTATCAGGAAACATATCCAGTGCATCGGTACCCAGAAATGAACTGTTCACCACACCCTCGGTGGCGATTCGAATCTCACCCTCTACGCCTTCAACGAACTCAAACTTCAAACTGATATAAGGAAGCCATTTTTCGGCGGCGGCAATGATTTTATCTTTGTGTTCCGGAGTTGGGTTATCCATGAAAGCTATTTTCAGAGTGTGTCGGCTTGGCCAAAGTTTGTCGTAGTGCACCAATGAGCGTTTTTTTCGGCTGTTGTTGAGGGCGCTGGATTTGAGTTCTTTAGCCGGTTTTTGCAGCGTGCAATATTGAAAGTTGTCCATGCTTTGTCTTGCTCCTTGATTTGTCTTTTTGGTTGTTTCGCGCATGCAAAAAAACCACTGCGCGAGATTAAGCTTCGGGCAGTGTCTGGAGTAGTCGTAAAGTGGTTTTAAATGTAACTTGAGGGGTATGTCCGTGCCAGATGACTGGCACGGATATTAAAAACTCAGTGTTGGCGGGTGATGAAGTCGCGGATCCGTTCTGCAGCTTCAACACATTCAGCCAAAGGCGCAACCAGTGCCATGCGCACGCGCCCGGCGCCCGGATTCACGCCGTCGACCTCGCGCGACAGATACGAGCCTGGCACGACAGTCACATGTTCCTGCTCGAACAGGTCGCGGCAGAATGCGGCATCGTCACCGGCCACGTTCGGCCAGAGGTAGAAGCTGCCGTCCGGACGCTGTACGTCCATCACCGGGCTGAGAATTGCCAGCACTGCGTCGAACTTCTCGCGGTACAGCGCACGGTTGGCGCGTACATGCACTTCGTCATTCCACGCCGCAACGCTGGCCATTTGGGTTTGCACCGGCATCGCGCAACCGTGGTAGGTGCGGTACAGCAGGAAACCTTTGAGGATATCTGCGTCACCGGCGACGAAACCGGAGCGCAGGCCCGGCAGGTTGGAGCGCTTGGACAGGCTGTGGAACACCACGCAACGCTTGAAGTCCTTGCGGCCCAGTTCGACGCAGGCGCTGAGCAGGCCTGGCGGCGGGGTCTGTTCGTCGAAGTACAGTTCGCTGTAGCACTCGTCGGCGGCGATCACAAAGTCGTATTCGTCGGCCAGGGCGATGAGTTTTTTCAGTACATCAACCGGGATCAGCGCGCCGGTCGGGTTGCCTGGCGAGCACAGGAACAGGATCTGGCAGCGTTTCCAGATGTCCGGTGACACGGCGTCGAAATCCGGGTTGAAGCCGTTTTCGTCCAGGCAAGGCAGGTAGTGCGGCTTGGCCCCGGCGAGGAACGCTGCGCCTTCGTAGATCTGATAGAACGGGTTCGGGCTGACCACCAGTGGATCGTCGCCACGGTTGACCACGGTCTGGGTGAAAGCGAACAGCGCTTCGCGGGTACCGTTGACCGGCAGCACATTGCGCGCCGGATCGATCCAGCCGCTCGGTACGCCAAAACGACGTTCGCACCAGCCGGCGCTGGCTTCGCGCAGGGCCGGGATGCCGAGGGTGGTCGGATACACCGCCATCTGATCCAGATTGTTCGCCAGCGCTTCGGCGACAAAGCTTGGCGAGCGATGTTTCGGCTCGCCGATCGACAGGGCGATCGGGCGTTTGTCCGGGTTCGGCGTGACCGTGCCAAGCAGCGCGCGGAGTTTTTCGAACGGGTAGGGCTGGAGCTGGTTCAGAGCGTTGTTCATGGGGGCCTCGTTCAATGTGGGAGCGGGCTTGCTCGCGAAAGCGGTGTGTCATTGAATGATGTGTTGCC
>NZ_JASCPO010000287.1:0-6403 GCF_029960145.1 Pseudomonas sp. PS01299
TCCTTTCCGACTGGCGACGTTCCTGTGGGCGCGGGCTGGCGCGCGAAGGGGTCAATCCAGTCACCATCATTGTTGTCTGTCAGACCGCTTGCGCGAGCAAGCCCGCTCCCACATTGCAATATCGGCGCAGGATATTCTCTGTGTTGCCATGTGACGAGCGCCGCATCCGGCCTTAGTATGGCGCTTTCCCTTTTCCGACAAGGCCCGTTCATGACGATCGAAATCCGCCCGGCGACCCCCAGCGATGCACCGCAAATCCTCGCCTTCATCACCGAACTGGCAGATTTCGAAAAGGCTCGCCACGAAGTGATCGCCAGCGTCACCGACATCGAGCGCAGCCTGTTCAGCGAAGGCGCCACCGCCCACGGCCTGATCTGCCTGCGTGACGGTGTGCCGATCGGTTTTGCGGTGTTCTTCTTCAGCTATTCGACGTGGCTCGGCAGCAATTGCCTGTACCTCGAAGACCTCTACATCACCCCCGAACAACGCGGCGGCGGCGCCGGCAAAACCCTGTTGCGGCATCTGGCGAAAATTGCCTGTGCCAATGACTGCGGGCGCTTCGAATGGAGCGTGCTGGACTGGAACACCCCGGCCATCGAATTCTACAAATCCCTCGGTGCGCAGCCGCAAGAAGAGTGGGTGCGCTATCGCATGGATGGCAAGGTGTTGCGTGAGTTTGCCGAAGGCTGAGGAGATGATGGCAATCCGATGTTGAAGTGATTGCCGCCACCGCTCTAGTCCGGCATTCTACGCGCCATTTTTGCGCGCTCACGGACGACACCTGCAATGCTTCTGGCAAAACTTCTCCACGCCCGTGGGGCCTTCGCTGCGTCTCTGAGTGAGCGGCGATGAGCGGACTGCGGGCGTCAATGCGCCTGTATGGCCTGGTGAAAAACTCAGGCTGCTCTGACAACCCTCAGCGTCAACCGGTAGACATCCTGTGCATCGTCAATCGCACGGGCGGCAAAGCCATTCGTGCGTTTGTGTCGCGGCTCGACGCCGAACTCATGACACGCAGCGCCGGCCTGGGTGACTACCGTGTGATCGCGTTACGCCACTTCGAGCCGAATGCGTTTATCGACGCGCATCAGGGCTGGCTGACGCTGCACATCTGTTGCGGTTTCGTCGCCCCCGCCAGCCATTCGTTGCTCAAGGACGGCGCGTTGATGCCGATGGGCTGGTACGTCTATTCCGAGATCGGCCAGTGGACCGCCGAACATCATCTGGACCTCGGCGTGCAAATGGCCGATCTGCTGCAAGCGGCTTACGAGCGTAATCAACTGCGCAATTACAACGCCTGGCTCAACGAGCTCGACGACGCCGCGCCGGCCGAACTGGCCTGGCAAACCGACCAAGCCTGGCGACATCTGCAAACTGCCACATCCCCCGACAGCCGTGAGCACTGCCACGCACTGTTCGACCCTGTCGACAACCGCTGGCGCTTCGCCGCGACCGACATCGACATCCATCAGCCGCACCCGGAACCTCTGAAGCAAGGAGCTTTGAATTGAGTGGTAAACCCGCCGCCCGCGTCACCGACCCGACCGCCTGCCCATTGCCAGGCCATGGCACCAACCCGATCGTTTCCGGCTCGCCCGACGTCTTCTTCGACGGCCTCGCCGCTGCGCGCATGACCGACAAATCAGCCTGTGGCAGCCCGATCACCGGCGCTGTTTCCGGCACCGTATTCATCAACGGCCTGAACGCCGCAACCCTCGACAGCACCGGTGGCCACGGCAATGTCGTGGTCGGTGGTTCGGGCACGGTGATGATTGGACAAAGTGGCGGAGGGGCAGCGTTTAGTGGGTTGTTGCCGATGCCGGTGCATTTCAATGATCGGATGCAGGTCGTTAATGAAGCCACGGGCGAACCTATTCCCGACCACCCTTATGCGATTCAGCGAGGCGATGGGCGTGTTGAGCATGGCATCACCGATGAACAGGGCTTTACCCATATGGTCAGTTCGCATTTGGCCGAAACTATTAAACTGTTCGTAGAGTGATCGAAATGGAAGTCGAAAATCCCGCACTCAACGATTGTAAAACTGAAGTGGCTGGTCATGAGTTGACCTGCAAGACTGATCAGAGCGTAAAACAGGCTGCGGTTAAAGTAAAAAAAGTTGCAGTGTTTTTTATTGGCGGTGCTGGGGATAAGGAAGAGTACTATCAAAATGAGCCGCCGCATCATAATGTGATGAATGCATGGAAGCAGTTAGAGAAGCGTCTTACTAATGAGCAGAAAGTTGAGGTGAATCTGCCATACATAAGTTACAAAGACGTTCGCGGTGAAAAAGATATTAAAAAGTACGTCGAGCGTCCTTTGAAAGGTGATAAGTCGGTCTATATTGTCGTTGTAGGTCATAGTTTGGGTGGTTGGAATGGTGCACATCTGACTTCGATTTTGAAAGAGCGCGGTTACACCGTAAAGGTATTGGTAACGCTTGATCCTGTTGGCGGTGGCACAGGTGTCTGGATGGTGTCTGATATATATTTCACGACACCGAAGCCCTCGGCAGATTATTGGGTCAATGTATTGGCTTCGCCCAAAGTGACGGATTCATCTGATAACGTTGCCAGCATGGGCGAGCGTTGGGTTATGACATCTGGGCCAGCTATCAACGAAGCGGTAGACGCCAACCATCGTCAGGCAGGGGTCATGTTTGGCGCTACGCTACAGGGTGGTAAATCGGCATGCGATATTGTGTATGAACGTTTGAGTCAATATTTGGAATCTTCGAAATGAAGTCGTTGTTTGTTTTTCTGACACTGCTACTGTGCAGTTCTTGCACTAAGCAACCGGTTCTTCCGGTCATTGATATTGACTTGATTTCTGTCAGTGGTGGAGATGATCACTCATCTTTAGGTATTAAGTTTGGTTCGAAAACCGATCTGTTGAATTTTTTTCAGGATGTGACCGGGGAAAGTCAGTTGGGCGAGTCTTTGTTCTGCTCGCTGGATAAGGATGTCGAGTTTAAGGATTTTGACAAGTTGACTCAGTATTTGGTGGGGGATTTTGTTGAGCTTGATAGTTCTGGATCTAAAGCGGAGCATATTTATATGGCCAAATTGTCCTCGTTTAAAAAAGAGGATGAGGGCGTATCAAATATTTTTATGCCTGCCAGTGAATTATTGCAGGTATTAGGTCAGCGTAATGTCATCTCTTGTAAGGTGTTCACTTCTGCTTATTCATTCGGTGGATATTATTCGAAGTCAATGCTCATCCCAGCAACTGACATCGTGCGTGCGATTCAAGAGAAGCGCGATTGATGGGGCTGAGAGGATTCCGGCTGCTACTGATTGCTGGTTTTTTAACGTGTCGTCCTGCCTGCACCTGAACGGACGTCGTTCAGCGTTAGACAAAATGGACTGATTTAATCCCAAAATATGGGATGTAAAATTACATATTGAGATTTCGCGCTTGAAAGGTCTATAGTCCGTCGCACTCACTGCCAAAAACAAAACAGGTGAAGCGATGCAGGCGCAATTGATCGCGCTCGACTGGGGGACGACCTCATTACGTGCTTACAAACTCGCGGCGGGCGGGGTGGTGCTGGAGCAGCGTGCGCTGTCGTCCGGGATCATGCAGTTACCGAAGACGCCGCGAGTCATCCACGGTGATGAATGCGCCGACGGTTTTGAACTGGCCTTCGAAGAGGCATGCGGCGACTGGCTCGAGGCGCAGCCGGATCTGCCAGTGATCGCCTGCGGGATGGTCGGCAGCGCCCAGGGCTGGCGCGAAGCGGCCTACTGCGAGACGCCGGCGAACGTCGCCAATCTCGGAAATTCCTTACAAACACTGGTCAGTCTGCGCGGCACGCGGGTACATATCGTGCCGGGGGTGATCCAGCGTTCGCGTCTGCCCAATGTGATGCGCGGCGAAGAAACTCAGGTCCTCGGCGTACTGCAGAATCTGCCGGCCGAGGCGGGCGGCGATCTGTTGATCGGTCTGCCAGGTAGCCACTCCAAGTGGGTGGAGGTGGTCGAGGGCCGCATCACTCATTTCGACACCTTCATGACCGGCGAAGTGTTCGCTGTGCTCAGTGAGCACAGCATTCTCGGGCGTACCCAGCAACAGGGTGCGGCGTTCGACGGGTTGGCGTTCGACCGTGGCGTGCAAGTGGCGCTGTCGGCGGACGGCGAACTGGGCGTGCTCTCCACATTATTCAGTGCCCGCACCCTGGGCCTGACCGGTGAACTGGCGCCGACGGCGCAAGCGGATTACCTCTCTGGCCTGATGATTGGCCATGAACTGGTGGCGCTTGCCGCAGCCCAGCGGCACCGACGCAATAGTGCGCATCTGCCGTCGATCATCCTCATCGGCAACGCGCAACTCTGCGCCCGTTACGGCCGTGCCCTCGATGCCTGCGGTTTCGCGCGCGTCACGCTGGCCGAGCAGGCCACCGAGCGTGGCCTGTGGCAACTGGCGCTGGCCGCCGGGCTGCTCGATTCCTTATCCCGTTAACCCTGACTGGAGGCCTGACATGCTCAAGCAAGCATTGGCACAAAACGGTCTGATCGCAATCCTGCGTGGCCTGCATCCGCAGGAAGCCGCTGCTGTCGGAGAAGTCCTGTATGCCGCCGGATTTCGCGTCATCGAAGTACCGCTCAATTCCCCGTCGCCGTACGAAAGTATCCGCATCCTGCGTCAGACCTTGCCCGCCGATTGCCTGATCGGTGCCGGCACGGTGTTGACCCCGGAGCAGGTCGAGCTGGTGAAAGAGGCCGGCGGCCAGGTGATCGTGATGCCACACAGCGACGCCAAGGTGCTGCGCGCAGCGAAAGCGGCGGGGCTGTACCTGTCGCCGGGAGTAGCGACGCCGACCGAAGCGTTCGCGGCGCTGGAGGAGGGCGCGGACATTCTCAAGCTGTTCCCGGCCGAGCAGATGGGCCCGGCGGTGGTCAAGGCGTGGCTCGCGGTGTTGCCCTCCGGGACGGTGCTGGCGCCGGTCGGCGGGATCACCCCGGACAACATGCAAGCGTTCATCGACGCTGGTGTGAAAGGTTTCGGCCTCGGTTCCGGCCTGTTCAAGCCAGGCATGACGGTTGAGCAAGTGGCGGCCAATGCCAAGGCCTACGTGGCTGCCTGGAAGGCCCTTCGCTGAGATTTATCCGGCGCTGCGTGCGCTGCATCTAACAAGAGAGACAAACAGATGAAAATCACCAAACTCACCACCTTCATCGTCCCGCCGCGCTGGTGCTTCCTCAAGGTCGAAACCGATGAGGGCGTGACCGGTTGGGGCGAGCCTGTGGTCGAAGGCCGCGCCCACACCGTCGCCGCCGCCGTTGAGGAATTGTCCGACTACCTGATCGGCAAAGACCCACGCAACATCGAGGACATCTGGACCGTGCTCTATCGCGGTGGCTTCTACCGTGGTGGCGCGATCCACATGAGTGCGCTGGCCGGTATCGATCAGGCGCTTTGGGACATCAAGGGCAAGGCTCTCGGTGTGTCGGTCAGTGATCTGCTCGGCGGTCAGGTGCGCGACAAGATTCGTGTGTATTCGTGGATCGGTGGCGATCGTCCGGCCGACACCGCACGTGCCGCGAAAGAGGCGGTGAGCCGTGGTTTTACTGCGGTGAAAATGAACGGCACCGAAGAGCTGCAGTTCCTCGACTCCTTCGAGAAAGTCGATCTGGCCCTGGCCAACGTTGCCGCCGTGCGCGATGCCGTCGGGCCGAACGTCGGTATCGGCGTCGACTTCCACGGTCGGGTACACAAGCCGATGGCCAAGGTGCTGATGAAGGAGCTCGACCCGTACAAACTGATGTTCATCGAAGAGCCGGTGCTCAGTGAAAACTACGAAGCGCTGAAAGAGCTGGCACCGTTGACCAGCACGCCGATCGCCCTTGGCGAGCGGCTGTTCTCGCGCTGGGATTTCAAGCGGGTGCTGAGCGAAGGCTACGTCGACATCATCCAGCCGGATGCCTCGCATGCCGGCGGTATCACCGAGACCCGCAAGATCGCCAACATGGCCGAAGCCTACGACGTGGCGCTGGCGCTGCATTGTCCGCTGGGGCCGATTGCGCTGGCGGCGTGCCTGCAACTGGACGCGGCTTGTTACAACGCGTTTATCCAGGAGCAGAGTCTGGGTATCCATTACAACGAGAGCAATGATCTGCTCGACTACGTGAAGGATCCGCGAGTGTTCGACTACGACCAGGGCTTCGTGAAGATTCCGAACGGGCCAGGGCTGGGCATCGAGATCAATGAGGAATACGTGATCGAACGTGCGGCGGTCGGCCACCGCTGGCGCAACCCGATCTGGCGCCATGCCGATGGCAGTTTTGCCGAGTGGTGAGTGCCTTCTGACTCACCACAAATCCTTGTGGGAGGGGGCTTGCTCCCGAATGCGGCATGTCAGCTAAAGAGATGTCGACTGACACTCCGCATTCGGGAGCAAGCC